>CAYTDR010000218.1:0-9920 GCA_964436185.1 uncultured Candidatus Obscuribacterales bacterium
GACGACATGTACCACGACAAGATGAGTGTGACGGACCTCAATCCCCGCACGGACATCAAGTCGTTCATGAGCTTCATCACGGATCTGTATGACCGTCACAGGCTGGTCCTGGTGACTAGCAACTTCTCGCTGCTGGGTGGCGGCATCCTCAACGCAGTAGCGAGGGTCGACACCATCGGGCGGACCATCTCGCGTGCCAAGGAAGTGATGAGCCTGGCTGGAGAACTGAAGCTCGAAGGAATGGACTTCCGGGACGAGCTCGTGCGCAGACGCAGTGGAAGCCGACCGGCGCTCAGGTTGCTGCCGCCCAAGTAAGCGGGAACGCGACTGCGACGTAGACAATAGGCGCTGTGAAGCGGGGAGGCAAGCGCCTCCCCTTATTCTCTCTCCGAGTCAAAATTTTTTGAACCCATATAACTATAAAAGACAGTAAGATTGCCGGTGAAGGTCAAGATCGCGATGTTCAGCCTGTCGCAATGTTTTTGCTAGCAGAAAAACCGTCAGGTCATAAACCAAAACCCAAACTACTGAAGCGGTGCCAGACCGCTCCAGTAGGTGGAAGGTTGCTGATCAGCTTACGTAACCGATTAGCCGATCAAGGGACTTTTCAGAACCATCAGCTTCTCCTGGCTCATTTCCCTGGCACTATGCGCGATACCACCGACGCCGAGCCCGGACGACCTGGCGCCGCCAAAGGGCATCCAGTCTACCCGGAAAGCGGTGTGGTCGTTGACCATGACTGCCGTGGCGTTGAGCCTCTGGACAGCGTAAAGCGCGTTGTCCACATCCTGCGTGAAGATCGCTGCCTGGAAGGAGAACGGCACGCTGTTGCTCATCGAAATCGCTTCGTCCAGCGTCTTGTAGGAATAGAGACAGACAACCGGAGCGAAGACCTCCTCGGTGGAAACCTTTGCATCACGAGGCGGGTTAAGCAATACAGTGGGAGCGTAGAGTGTCTTCGAAATCGCTTTGCCGCCGCACAATAGCTTGGCTCCGGCACTGACTGCTTCATCAACCCAGGCGCCGATACGAGTCACCTCGGATGGACGAATCAACGGACCCACTTCAGTAGCCGCATCGGCTGGGTCGCCGACGCGCAACTGTTGCACACGCTCGCTGAAGAGAGCGGCAAAACCGTCGATCAAGTCTTCCGGGACAAAGACACGCTGAACCGAGACACAGACCTGACCGGCGTGGTAGAAACCGCCTTTGACCAGCGGAGCGACAATCTCTGCAAGCTTGGCTGTGCGATCGACTATGACCGGTGCAGCACCGCCGTGCTCCAGTGCACACCTGGTGCCGGGAGCAAGCTTGGAACGCAGATACCAGCCCACTTTCGCCGAGCCGATGAAAGAAAGATAGCCGACCCTGGCATCGGTAGCCAGTTTCTCCGCATTGGCATTGTTGCAGAGAATAGTCTGGCACCATTCCGGCGGCAACCCTGCCTGATGCAACAGTTTGACAAACTCCAGGCAGGACTGCGGTGTATTGCTTGCCGGTTTGACGATCACCGGACAGCCGGCGGCGAGAGCAGGAACAGTCTGATGCACGATCAGGTTGAGCGGGTGGTTGAAGGCGCTGAGTGAGACGACAACGCCCAGAGGCTCTCGGAAAGTGAAAGCCATTCGGTTCACCGAGCCGCTGGTCAGACCCATCGGCACCTGTTCGCCATGCAGATCGTGAATCGCCTGTATTCCCAGTTTCACTCCCTGAATGGCGCGGTCCACCTCCACAACCGTGTCGGTGTGCGGCTTACCGCCTTCACGCAGAGCCGTATCGATGAGAAACTGTCGTTTCTCCCCCATGAGAGCCGCAAGGCGTTCCAGAATCGCGATTCGCTGATGCGGCGGCAACCACTTATTGCGGTCCGAGTAGAGCCCGTAAGCCGTGGTGAGCATGCGTTCTACATCATCGGCGCCGGCCATGGCGTGTGTTGCAATCAAAGTGCGATCGAAGGGCGACCTTGCTTCAAGGGTCTCCGCCGCAGCCTTTTCCTTTTCTTTACTGACCACCTTCGTCTCTCCTTCGGACTGCTTCAGCGCAGCCTCAACCTTGTCGACAGTCAGTATATCGCTTGTGGCGTAGTCGATCGGAACGTCGATGATATGCACACCTTTGCTGGCGAAACATTCTTTCAGTTTCGGCAGCAGCTCCTCCGTCTTCGCGATGCGATGACCGTGCGCTCCGTGCGCTTCTGCGAACTTGACAAAGTCCGGATTGCTGAAGTCCAGACCCCAGTTCTCCATTTTCACTTCCGACTGTTTCCACTTGATCATGCCGTACGACGAATCGTTCAGAATCACGACCACGAGGTTGAGACCCAGGCGGATGGCTGTCTCGAGCTCTTGAGCGTTCATCATGAAGCCGCCGTCGCCACAGACAGAGAGTACCTGACGGTCCGGATAGAGCAACTTCGCCGCCATCGCGGAAGGCAACCCTGCGCCCATCGTCGCCAGGGCGTTGTCCAGAAGCAGGGTGTTCGGCTCGTGGGCCGCGTAGTTACGCGCGAACCAGAGCTTGTACATGCCGTTGTCGAGCGTGACGATGCCATCGGAAGGCATGGCGGCGCGCACATCGGCTACCAGTCGCGATGGTTGCACTGGAAAACCTGCTGCTGTCGCTTCGCCGGCCAGATGCTTTTCTCCGAAGCTCTTCACTTTCATGAAGTGCGCGAAGTCCCAGGTGCGGCACGGATTGACCTTCTTGCCCAGTTCCACCAGAGAGTGGGCGATGTCGCCTACCACCTCATGCTGCGGGAAATAGACGTCGTCCACGCGCGCCGAGAAAAAGTTGATGTGCAAAACCTTGGTGCCGCCGCGTTCCATGAAGAAGGGGGGCTTTTCGACGATGTCGTGACCGACGTTGATGATCAGGTCGGCTTCCTTGACCGCCAGGTGTACCAGGTCATTGCTGGAGAGCGCTGCCGTGCCGACGTGCAGCCCGTTTCGCTCGTCTAGAACGCCTTTGCCCATCTGGGTGTTGAAGAAGGGCATGCCTGTCTTGGCGACAAAATCCGCAAGAGCTTTGCAGGTTCTGTTTCGGTTCGCGCCTGCGCCGACAAGAATTAGTGGCTTGCGGGCAGTGCAGATCATTTTCGCAGCGGTCTCGATCGCGTCGGGATCCGGGAAGGGTCGCTTCACCAGCGGAATCTCGAAGGGCAGACCGACCACCTCTTCGGCAGCGATGTCTTCCGGCAGCTCAATCAGTACGGCCCCGGGTCGCTCCTCGGACGCCAGGCGGAATGCTTCGCGCACAGTCGAGGGCACACGGCTGCCATCGACAATCTGGCGGGCGTACTTGGTAATCGGCCGCATCATCTCGACCACATCGACGATCTGAAACTGCCCCTGCTTGCTCTTCTTGATCGGCTTCTGTCCGGTGATCATCACCATCGGCATACCGCCGAGCTGCGCATAAGCAGCAGCGGTGACGAGATTGGTGGCACCAGGACCGAGCGTGGAAAGGCAGACGCCGGGCTTGCCGGTTAAACGCCCATAAGTGGCTGCCATGAATCCGGCAGCTTGCTCATGGCGTGTGAGAATCAGCTTGATGCTGGAGGTACGCAACGATTCCAGCAAGTCGAGATTCTCCTCGCCTGGAATGCCGAAGATATACTCGACGCCCTCGTTTTCGAGTGCTTTGACAAACAGGTCTGATGCTTTCATTGGATGGGCTCCTCAACGGCGCCGACGGCGCTCGGACTTAGAGGTGTACTCGTGACAGGCAGAAGATTTGCAATCTTCAGCCGGACGTGAATAAGTCGCTGGCAATAGAGGCACGGCATGCCGCTATGATCAAAAAAAGGCGAGGAAAGGCACCGCAGTTGGTGCCTCCCTCGCGCTCATACAACAAAACGATTACTTGCCGGCAGCGGCCACTCCATCAACGCCGGGCAGCTTGTCGGCAGCACCGGCTTCGACCTCGCGCAGCTTGGGACCAGTGCGATACCAGGTCAAACCTTCGATGCAGCGATTACCGGTGTACGCGGAAAGCGACATGTGAGGAACCAGAGCTTCCATGCGCAACTTCTCCATGGTGAGAATGCCACGCTTGTAGAGCTCCAGCCCGAGCAGGAAGTTGACTTCCACGATGTTCGCTTCGAACGGCTGCAGAGATACTTTCTGCGGCTCCGTCTGCAGCTCGGCGAAGTCCATCACGCCATGCGGCAAGGCCAGCCCATAGTAATAGGGCTTGGAGGTAGAGGCGAAAGGGTCGAACTTGGCGTTGATCTCGGCCTCGTGGCTCGGGTAGGGCATCTGCGCCGCGAGGTTACGCAAACCGCGGTGGTAGAGCACGACCAGCCGATTGAACAGCGTGGTCTCGGCAGCCTGCTTGCGCACCAGGGCCACTGCCAGGTTTTCGCGCCGGTCATGGTACTTGGCGACAGCATCCTGGTAGGCCTTGGAGGCCTTGTCCTCGACGTTGGGGAAGCGCTGTGTGGCGACGGACCAGTCGATCAGCTCGCTGTTCGTCTGTTTCACCAGGCGCACAGCGGCGACGAAGGCTTCGATGGCCGCTTCCGCGTCCCGATACTGCTTGTTGTACTCGGCGAGGAGGGGGAGTTCGTTGTATTCGATGTAGGTGAGCATGTCGTTTTCCTTTGACCTGAGATTGTTGTTGTGAAGCACGAGCGCGGCACCCTCAGGCCTGGTGATAGGTGCACCTGTGCTTAATGTCTGCCCGACCACCTGGAAAAAGGTAGCCGGGCAGGAATGCGGAGAATGCCAGCGAGCCGGCACGAAAGCTTACTTGTCTTCTTTCTTCTTCTCGGGCAGGATCGGGTAGGGAACTACCTTGAGCCGCTGTTCCATGACCTGCGTGACGGTGCTGTTGAAACTCCACTCGTCGGACTGAGCCGGGACGTGGGGTATGACACCGAACTTCTCGATCGAGGAGCCGTCCGGCTGCAGGTAGATGCTCGTGGTGAAGGCCACGACATGGTGCTGGCTGACCTGCTCGTAGGTCTGCTCCATGCCCTTGCCGAAGGTGATGGAGTTGCCGACCAGAGTACCGCGCCGGTTGTTCTTCAAGGCAGCGGCGATGAGCTCAGCCGCGCCGGAAGTGTTCTCGTTGACCGCCACCACCACCTCACCCTTGAAGTAGCCGGCTTTCCAACCGGTGTGGGTGACGGCGTCAGTGGGCTGAGCCGCGACGTTGAGCCCGTTCTTGTCGTCTTTCTGGAAGACTCGTGTACGAGCGAGCACCTCTCCGTTTTCCACGTAGTAGGTGACCATCTCGATCGAGTCTTTGCCCGAAGGACGAATCTGGTGGGTGATTACGCCTTCGGTCATGAAGGCGGCCGCCACCTTGATTCCGGTCTCGCCGGTACCGCCGGTGACGTCCCTGAGGTCGAGGATGATTCCGCGCAGATCGGCATCGGCAGCCAGCTTCTCTACTGTCTTGAGGAAGTCGGGAAGGAACTTGGGAGTCTCGACATTGTTGATGTCGATCGTCTTGACGCCTTCCAGGCGGTTGCCACCACCACCGCCGTAGTAGGGCGGGTACTCGTAGTAATCGTAGCCGTATCCGTAGCCACCGAGAGCGTCGCTGACGAAGAAGGCGGGACGCGCTTCGCCAGTCACACCGCGAACGATCTCGAAGTCGTAGACGTCTGCTCCTCGGCGAACGGTCACTTTGGCTTTGCTGCCCAGGAGCCCGTTGTTGAGCAGCTTTCCGATGATCTCGGGCGGCCATCCGCGCTTGGCGATCTGTGCAATGTGGAACGTCTCCACCGAGATGATCTCGTCACCGGCTTGCAGTCCGGCACGCTCTGCTTCCGGCCCGACGCTGCGGACGAGCCATGCTTCGGTGTCGGCGTCCTGGCTGAGGCCCAGGTTGATACCGATGGTCTTGCCCTCCTTGCGTGCCGTCATGTCCTCGTATTCCTGAGGAGACATGAGGCGAGCGTACCTGTCGTCCAGGGTGGAGAGCAGATCCTCAATCGCTTGCTCGAGCTGGGCTTTGCTGTAGATGCCTTTGCCGTACTCGACTCGCATGGTCTCCAGGAGCGTCGCGATGCGCTCGCGCTCCAGATAGGACGCGCCTGTTTTGGAGACACTGTCGTCGAAGGCTTTGGTTAGCTCTTCCATCGTGTCGAGCATGGAGAACGCCGGTGTGGCGCCCCACTTCGTCAGAGGCGGAGGAGTGGGGGTGGGCGGCGAAGCCAACCACCAGACCAGTGCCACCAAAAGTGGTGCAACCACAATACTGAAAACTATTGCTCGAAAGGTGCGGATACGATCGTATCGGCGCGCTCTCTCCGAGCCTTTGTTAGGCGCTTTCGCCATGGTTTTCACCTGCTGTTTTTGAGTTGCTGACGCCCAAGCGGGCTTCAGTTTTTGAATAGTGACTTGGTACACAAACTCCGGAGACGCCGGGCAGCCTGAAGACTACCGCGGCGTGCCACCGGAAGCGATGCCACCATCAGGGCGTGCTCACAGGGTCAAGAGTGTGAGCAGACCGAAGATGATGACCATCATGAAGCTGAAGAGTCCGCCGAATGCGAACCAGAGGGTCGAGAGCATCAGGCGCGGAATGGCGGAGACGCCTTCCTTCGAGGGCGCGATGAACTTGGAGACGGGCTCGGTGGTAAACATCGCCAGAAGCCAGAAAGCGAATCCTGCCAGGCAGACAATGGTCAACATGATCGTGGTCCTCTTCCGGCTCGTCATAAGCGACGTCCGGTCTCTTGTGTAGTTTTCGACCATGGGCGCTATCTCGCTCGCCGGTTGGCGCCCATGCTGAAGCTGGTTGATAATGTTCAGGCTGTCTGCTTGCGCGCGAGATCGCGCAGGTGTTCAGCCATGCCGCGCTTGAAGGCAGCGATGCGAGGGTAGTTGCGATCGTAGCCGCGAGCCTCGGCTTCCAGCCGCTCGGCGTCGGCGACGAACTGATTGGAGCTGACCGACAGACTGTCGGACGTTTTGCTCTTCCTCTTCGAACGGAACCAGAGAATACATGCCACAGGCAGGCAGACGAGAAGCCCGAGCAAGAGAGCGTCCATGATGTTCTCCTTGTTCAAGACTCGAGAATCAGAGGGGTCGGCCTGAGGGCAACGGACTGTGGTTGGCTTATTGTCAGCCAGCCCGTCCTTGCCCTCAGACTTCACCATGAAACCGTCTTACTGTTAGCAAGCGCCGTAAGCTTTGCGAAGTTGGGCACGAAGCCTTTGCTTGACGCGGTTGCTGAAGGACGACGCCTCCAGGGCGGTCAGATTGACCGTCAGAAAGTCACTGCGATTCCAGCCGAACGTCTCGATGATCTTGGCGTACTCATCGGTGAGCTGCACCTGGGTGAACAGCGTGCCATCGGTGTTTACCGTGACAAGCTTGCCGGCTCGATGCAGGTCGTTGATCGGGTGCTTCTCGAAGGACGACACCTGACCGGTGACCACGTTCGACGTCGGACAAATCTCGAGAACGCGCTGACCTTGCCGACGTCCACGGAATCCGTGCCCGATGCGAAGTCTGCCTTCATCGGCCTCGTTACCGGCAAACTTCATCAAGAACAACTCATCGACCACCGCGGCAGCCGCAGCCCAGATGTCGTCTGCCGGGAGGTTTCCGCGCAGTGCGAGGCGCTTCATCAGCTCAGCCAACATGAAGTCGAAGCTGTTAAGCAGACGGATATCCTCGTCGGTGGGCTCGTCGGTCTCCCAGAGATGGACGGTGGTTCGCATCTCGGGCACTTGCGCGCACACATAGAGGGCAGCTACAAGCCACCATCGAAGGATGCCCGGATTGGCTTTCTCATCGGCTGCCAGATCGAATACGCCCACATAGCGCCGGTACTTGATTGCAAGATCGGCAAGCTTACGAGCCATGTCACCGTTTTCATGGCGGAGAGCGCAGACGATCAGCTTTAGCGGGAACGGGGACTTTTTCACTTCAGCCACAACCGCGTTCATCACCTCTTCCAGCGTTAAACCGGTCCATGTGTGCAGCTGCGGGGCGAAACGAAGTTCCATGGCGACCACGCCATCGGTGACTGCATCTTCGATGCGTTCCCTGGTGATGCGAGCCAGGTTTTCCGGAGTCTGCATCACGGGGAGAATGTGATCGACGATAGCCTGCACATAGTTCGCCAGGGACTGGCTGGCGAACCGTACGAGGAACTGCTGGTAAGCAGAAACAGCTTGAGAACGAAGTGCTCTCCGTTCGTTGCCGCTGACGCTGTCCGCCTTTTTCCATGGCGACAACACATCTTCGGGGAACGGGATCTTGGCTGCTTCGAAGCCGATTGCTTCCCACAGCTCCATCATTGTGCGAGGACGGAGCGAGCAGTCCAAATGTTCGTGAATCATGACCTTAGGCCACTTGCGCATCCTACGCTTGCCTGTGGAGTTGGTGCGGGTTCTGTTCATCATATGTTACCTTGTCCAGCACGAGAGTGCTGCTGGTTTTACGCTCTTCAAAGGCAAATCCCGACACGACGGACGACAAGGTTGCCTTGCTGCTGCAAGCGACCTTGATTCGAATTTTCCAATGGTGAGCTGGTTACGGGAAAGTTGAACGACTGAGAAATCTAATAATATCTACCCTGAACATACAGCACCAAGAATCAGCTACTCAACAAGTGTTCCGTCCAGCTTTCAAGACTTTAATAAACCGGAATATCTAAATATCCGGGCTCTTCGACTCTCTGCCAGATGTTTGGGATGGGTAAGGTCGCCATACTAGCTAGCAGAGGTATTAAAAACTCGCAACTGCTTGACAGCCAGGCGACTCAAGCAACTTATAGCGTTCCTCTTCGTCGGGAAGAAGAAGTTGCACCCATTCCGGTGGAGAAATGTGGTTGTCCATCTGCCAAATTGAAAGTCCCAGGGTTTTTATGGTGGCAAGGATCTGTCTTACCGGCTAATATAAGCCTTATCAATGTTTTCTGGAGGATTTCTGACATATGGCAATGGGAGGCAAGGCCGGCGAGGTCTTCACAGAAATCAACGTAACACCTCTGACAGACGTATTCCTGGTCCTTCTCGTAATCATGATCTTGATTGCGCCCCTGGTCAATCAGGCTGTCTTGAAAGTTTCACCGCCGTCCATTTCCAACACGCCGCCGCCGCCGGACGACAAACGGCCCAAGATTGAGGCTGACGTGCTTGCAAGCGGTGAGATCAAAATCAACAATCAGTCGATCACTCCTCCCGACACCGTCAACATCATGAACGCCATCAAGGCGGAACAACAGAAAGCTCAAAACGAGGATCTGCCCTTAATTTTGGCATCCGATGAAGATGCTCTGCAGAAAAGTGTAGTGGTTGTCATGGACGCAGCTTCCGGATGCAACATCAAGCAGATGTCCGTGTTGCCGCCTCGTCCCTCCAACGCTCCACCTGCCAAGTAAGGCATCACTGAAAGAATTCTGGAAGGCGGCGCGAGTCGCCTTTTATTTTGGCTCTCTTAAAAAGTGTTGTCTAGATAACACGTACTTTCCCCACTGACATTTCACAACACATGGACTATAAATGTGTTGCATTACTATTCACCTCTATTTTCATCGACACTCAGGAAAGTAGCTCTCCGGGCGCTTTTCGAACATAGTTTTGGGCCGTGTTATGGGAGAAATCGACGACGGTACTCAGGGCCGTTCCACACCATCCGAGCAAAGCGACACCGCTGAAGAGAGCCTCTGGCTGACGCTGGAGGGTACCGGCGCGCTGCTCGAAAATCTCTCGTTATCCAAAGTGCAGAACAAAACTGATGACAGTTTCTGGCTGGTGCTGGAAGGAGCAAAGGCACTACTGGAGAGCGAAGGACAGGAAGGCAATCTGCCCGCAACACTGTCTGCAACGCTCGATTGCTTGCCGCCGCTGTCGATCTCGTCCGATCTGTTCGAATCAAACGAATCACAAGAATCGAACAGCCAATATGCCACCATCGATCGACATGGCACCACCGATAGTGTCGGACTGAGGCCGT
>CAYTDR010000219.1:0-9893 GCA_964436185.1 uncultured Candidatus Obscuribacterales bacterium
CCCAGCTGCCACCATAACCTTTGATGGCTTCGGCATACATCTCGTTGACCTTTTCGTAGGTCGCCAGTTTCTTGTCCAGCGCTCCGTCAGCGGACATGACCAATTTCCTGGCGGCCGCTTCACCCTCACCTCGCAGAATCGCGGCCTTCTTCTCATTGGTGGCAGTCTCGACCTCGAGGGCAGATACGTCTCGCTTCTTCTCCGCCGACGTGACTTCAGTCGCTTTCTCCACTTCCTGAGCCCATTTCGCCTTAGCAGCCTCGGCTTCACCCTGTTTAGCTGATGTGATTGCCGCTTGCTCCGCCTTCTTCGCTTCTGCTATAGCAATCGATACACCAACGATCGCTTGTTGTTGCAAGGCGATCTGTTTTTCGACTTCCTGCGGATAATTGATATCGTTCATGGAAAGGTTGTAGGTTGCGATTCCGAACTCCCTAAGGGGTGACTCGATAGCATGTTTCGGTTTTCCATTGACTAGCTTTACCCGAACGATGTTGACCGTTTTGTCCTGACCAGACATCGGGTCTTTGATCTTCTGTGGTTGGGTTTCAGTCTCAAACACACCTAGATCGATCTGCTCCTGTATATCTGCGAGCAACTCGTTCTTCCGCTCGGCATAGGACTCCGTGCTGCTCATAAGCGGCCCGGCTGTGTAAACGGCCTTTTCCAGCACCGTTCTGATCAGCTGTTTGGTTACAGCTTCCGGGCTTCCGTATTTGGCGTGAATCCTGTTGAGATGCTCGATGTCCATCGGCATCTCCCAGCTAATCGAACCGCTGATAGTTGCCTGGGCACCATCGTTGAACCTAATTCTCAGAGCTTCGTTCTTAGGTCCACCCTGATCATCTTTGGTTGAAAACCAGAATTGATCTCGCTTGGGGTACTTAGTCACTCGGCCCCACAAACTAAGCTGCGTGCCGGGTGCCGTATACCAGTTGAGTGTACCCGTGATCGGAATTTGAACTACCATTATGGAGTTGGCGTCGTTGGTGGCGAACGCGCCTTGAACAGCGAATCCCGCTACTGCCAATCCAACTAGAACAGTTCCGAAGATCACCTTCAAGCCATGCCTCTTTTCTTTCTGCTCCCAGCCTGTGACACTGGAAGTCGGAGGAATACTGCTGTTTTGTTGTGGTCTAAAAGTAGTCATAAGTTTCTCACCATAGGTAATACCAACTTACTTGTTGGTAAGACAATACGTAATGATATTTAAGTGCCGTCGTACGGTTAGTTCACACAAGAACTGACCGATTCGTCTGTCTTAGTGCGTTACTTGCAGCTTTTTATGTTTTCACATCGAACGTCAAATGCGGGAGTGATCGCCGAAGTTATAGAACTTGATCCGGCAACATGCCGAGAGTTCATCGTTTCAAGCCACTTTCACTACAACTTTTGTCTTACATTTTTGAGAATTTCCCGTTCGTTGCTCCCCTACGAGTAGATTACCACCACCCCTTTACAATCCTTCAAAAATTTAGCATCTGTTCGTTTTCCCTCATCCTGGCACCGCGGAGAGGACACTACATATAGTGATTTTGAACTGCCAAACTGCATGCAGTTTACCTTTCCGCCGGTTACCTTGATCTGCTAAACACAGAGTCGACATGCTGCCGGAGTCACGTTTCTTGCAATTACAGCTCCTGATTCGTGAGATACTGAGTTGTTTGACCTCCGAACTGCCTGAGTTGATAGACATGGCAATACCTGAACAGATCGATCCCACGAAGCTTGCCGACTATCTCGAGGTGATGACGAGGGCTGTCTTTCAAGCCGGTGTGAGCTGGAAGCTGGTCGAGAAAAAGTGGGATGCCTTCCGCGAAGACTTTGTCGATTTTGAGCCGGAAAAGGTGGCTGAACTTGATCAAACTGATATAGATCGGCTGATGCAAGATGCAAGAATCTTGAGAAACAAAAAGAGAATCGAGGCGACGATTCACAACGCCAAAACAATGCTCGCGCTTGAAAAAGAGTACGGCACCTTTCAGAAATACTTGCGATCAAAAAATGGTTTTGAAGAAATTAGCAAAGATATAAGACGCCGATTCAAGTATGTCGGAGAGCTCAGCGTCTATTACTTTCTATTCCGGGTGAAAGAAGAAGTGCCACCATTTGAAGAATGGATAAAGACAATTGAAGGAGATCACCCGCGCATGCGTGAGATGGTCGAGCTCGCCCAGAAGAACACGTAAAGCCATCACTCAGGATCTCCTTTGGTAGATCGCCTTGTTTTCTAGTGAAAAATAGACGCGGGTCTCTCAACGTAGTTGCATGTTCGCGCTGCCCACTCTGAACTTCTTGCTGAAATCTTCTTCAGGAAAAAACATGATTTTTTCCATCGTTACCGATCCGGAGAATATTCCTGACAAGGATTGAGAATGCGCCATCCTGCGCATGCCTGAAACTGCTCGCTGAAGCGTGAGGCGGGAAGTGGTGCCCTCGAAGATTAGGAATTCTCAATCAACATCAGATGTTTATCATGTGATGTTTCGGTTGTTCAAACGAACGCAAAGAGTAACCAATATTTGCTAGTATGCTTTGGAAGAGTAGTATCTTCAGAGCCCAAACCAATTTCGGTGGAATTCCTATGCGATTGGTCGTCCTGGCCATCATTAGTACAGCCCTGCTTTTCGGTTGCAGCAGCCAACCCTCTTACAAGCAAACAACGGAACTTGCACAAAAAGCTGATGCTGCCGGGAACCAAAAAGAAGCCACGAAACTGGCGGAGACTGCCTTGAAAGAGGCTGAGACTGCCGGAGTTGGCTGCAGCGAGGACTACACGCAGCTAGTTTCCTTTCTCTGCGGCATGCCAAACATGGCCGACGACAAAAAGATCGTACTCTTGCAGCGATCCATCGATGTAGCGCTTCAGGTGCCTAAGTGCCCTGATCGAGACAAAGTATTATACGACCGTTACTACGAGCTTGGGAAATACTGTCTCGATCACAAGCTTTATGCACAAGCCATTCAACCGTTGAAACAGGCTCTCGACAAGGCGATCAAGCTTCATGGCGAGGACTACTGCGAACTTGCTGGAATCAAGGACAAGAGCAGTACCTCCGACAGCAAACCTACCTCACTCTATGCTGAACTCGCAATGTGTCATGAAAGGTTGGGCAAATTCGCAGCGGCGGAGCCACTGAGGCGAATGGATCTGACGATTCATCAGAAAGTGTTCGGCGTGGTGGATACGGAAGCTAAGGTTGATGCGAAGAGCGAGCCGAAAAGCGATGCTCCGGTTGAGGCTAAACCGAGCGATCCCCCTGTGGGTACGTACAACAACGAATTATGTGCGCTTGCTGCCAATCTGGCCAGTCAGGAAAAGTACGTAGAGGCCGAGCGGCTGTACAAGCAATCGATGGATCTCAACGAGCGCAACCGTCCGAAAGACACGCCCAAGAATGTGGAGCTGTCCTATGTAGAACTTGCCGGTCTGGCGGAGATTTATCGAGCCCAGAGCCTGGTGAAACAAAGTCAAACGTGCTTCGAATCTGCGTTAGCCGGATTCAAAGCTAGCGGAAAAACCGATGACCCTCGCTATGAGGAGACCAAAGCTAACTACGAAAAGCTGCTTGCCGAGATAAGCAAGCAGGAGGAAACCAAGGCCAGCGAAGAAGAGCCCGCAAAGACTAGCGAGCAGGACCCGGCAAAGGCTAGCGAGCATGAGCCGGCAAAGGAAACCGAGAAGGCAGGTTCTAAAAACGATTCGAAGGAGGATCGTAAAGCGGATGATGGTGAAAAACACTAAGCAGCCGAGCACTGGAAGCCGGTTGAACCGGATCTTTCCGATGGCATTCTGCAGATTATTGTGTTTGTCTCTGATCCTTTGTGCGGTATCACCTGCGGTGAATGCACAAGGTACGTCGGCAGGGCAGGCATTGCTAGATTCGGCGACGAAGAGGCAGTTGGCTGGTGACACAAATGGGGCAATCGAGGACTTTCAGAAAATTCTGACACTGAATAAGGGCGCACAGGGGAAATGCGACATATCCGCTGTTCACTACGGTCTCGGTTCCGCTTTGTGGCACAAGAGTGACTTTGAGGGAGCCTTTGCCCAATTCAAAGAGGCTCACAGGAAGAACCCCAGGCGTATCGAAAGCCTCTATATGATGGGCGTGATCGAGGATCACTTCGGTCGCGGACCAGGCGCGCTCGGCTTCTACAATGCCTACGTCGGCTCCAAAATTCCTGGCAAGTACCGCGCTCAAGCAGAAGAGCGTATAAAGGCTTTAAAGGAAAATATCAATAGCACGCAACAACTGCCGCCTCCGGAGCAGCTGAAGACAATCGAAAAGTGGCGACAAACATACGATGCAGCGTTAGAGCTGCAAAACAAGGGCAGCCTGGATCAGGCAATTGCCATGTATAAAATGATTCTCGCCACAGACAAAAACCATCATATGGCGGAATATGCCTTAGGAACTGCCTATCAGGAGAAGAACCAGCTCGATCTCGCTCTTGCTTGCTACGAAAAAGCAGCCAAGATTTGTCCGACTGAAGCAGCGTATAGCCAAGGAATCAAGCAGATCAGGCAAACCATCGCATTGAAAATAATGCACATAGGTTTTGACAAACAGGCAAAGAATGACCTTGCCGGTGCGATTGCAGACTACGAAAAGGCAATCAAGATATGCGACGATCCATCAGTCAGGCTCAATCTCGGTACTGCATATCAGGCTGCCGCAAACTTTCCCAAGGCGCTCGAGAACTATCAGGCAGCCATCAACCTCAATCCGAAGCTGTCGCAGTGCCTGTTCAACATAGCCACAGTGTACGAACGAACATCGCGCAAAGACATGGCTGTCGATGCATACAAGCGCTACCTCGAGGCTGAGCCGAATGGCGATTACTCGCATGAAGCCAGCGAGCGTCTTCGAGAACTTCGCACTCAATAGCACGATCGGCTTGCGGCTTTCGGTTCGCACCACGTGCCGCAATTCATAGTCACTCGCTAGCACTGAAGTCGAGGAAGCGACGAAGTCGCCAGTTCACCTGCGCAGCTCAGTATTCTTGCGCACGCGTCAGGAACCGTCTGGCTGCCCACTTCGTTTTGGGAACAACCGAATGCGTTCACGCAAATCTCAAGAAAATGAGTCGACCGCAGGCATCACAGATAGTGGTTAGGAATCGGCTGCCACTCATACAGAGACTTGAAGCTACTCAAAGCCCGCAACTTGCGCGAGGGAATACTCGTCCATTTTGTTCTCAGCTCGTCCAACATCTCACCATCATTACTGTTAGTGGAGATTTTCACCTTACCAGTCAAGAAGTTATAGCTAAAAGAAGTCTCCTCTCCGGAGTTGCGTTGAAAATCGGTCTGGTCAGCACCGATAAGTACGAACCGCTTCTCCTTCAGACGGAAGGCGTAAGACGTATCCGACCTGGACCATGAACCGGCGTTGAACCAAAGAGCAAAATGAATCTTCAGCACGCCGTTTTTGATCGACATCTCCTCGAACGGCTCTTCCATCGTCGGACTTTCTGGTATAGGAATAAACGATTTAGTTTGTTCAGCAAGTTCATAGTTACCGGTTTTGGGATTGGAGAAGAGCATGAACAAAACACGCGGGTTGGTGTCGAACTCCGGCGGACCGAATCCGTCATTCTTCTGCTTGAACTTAACGAATTTCCCCTTGATATACACAGCACAATCCTTAGTTTTATCACCATTCAGGTCACCATATGCGATGCCGGCGATCTTCCATTTTGAGGGCACGAACTGAGAAACTTTCTTGCCGGTCTTCTTAATAGATGGGTAGTCGGAGTCGGACGGAAAGATGAACGTGCTGTCTTCTTGCGCTAAAGCAGCGCCTGACGCAACGAGCAATAAGAGCATGAGTAAAAGAGTCTTCATTAGAACACCTCCAGGTCGATCAACATCAACCACGTTTGCAAACGCTCGTCTCCAATGTCTCTGATGTTTCACTGTCGTTTTGCATCATGCCGGTTCGAGCGGGCGCTGTCTAGTTTGCCTTTCTTCAATAATATGAGTTTGTCGTAAGGTTCGAAACCATGTTCCGATCTGAGAACGCAAACCATTTGATAATCACATGTAAAGTGGTAATCAATCAATTCGACAATATCCACATTGAACTGCCCTAGCAACAGAAAGGACGACGCGTACGTCGCCCGTCCTGCTCTATCGTCGTGTTAAACTCGTTGCTCTGTCGTCTGGTAAAGCGCCTTTCGTATTCTTTCTTCCAGACCGCTTGAGTCTCAGACTAGACAAGCTTTGTGACCAAATCCGGTCAACCCAATATGGCGAGCCCAACCAAAAATCATGAGGCGAGAAGACATTGGTTATGAGGTCTTTTGCGAGAATAGAAGATCCTGAAATTTCGAAGCTGACGTCAACTAAACGGGCGATTGAGGTCGCAGTATTCAAGATACACATCGTTGTCCTGGCTGCATTCTGTATATATACAGCTGTTAGTCGGGAGGAGGCTTGCGCCAAAGAGGTAGGGAAAGTGTCGGGCATCTGGTCAAAGTACGAAATCATCGATATTCATGCGCACATTGGCACGTTCAAGGGCTACGACCTGAGCATTAAGACCTTGATGGCGAATATAAATAGATACGGCGTTCGGCTGGCACTGATCTCGAACATCGATGGAGCGGAATTGCCGGGCACCACCGGTAATGTGAGCGAAACCGAGGCCAATAAAGAAACATACAAGCAAGTAATGAAGAATCCCGATCGACTTAGAGGTTTGGTCTGGGCACGACCAACAGCCGGACGAGCAGCAGATTTAGAGCCTTTTCTCAAAGACTGCCAGGATGCCCGCAAGTCTCGAGTTTTTGTCGGGATGAAATTCCATCCCGAGTTCAATCATTTCACCGCCGACGATTCGAGGGTGGACCCGTACCTGGCGTTGTGCGAAAAGTATTCGGTGCCTGCGGTCTTTCATTGTGGACCCGGTCGAACAGGATCTTCACCACAGAAGATTTACAGCGCCGCAAAGAGACATCCACACGTTCCAGTGGTTCTTTATCATATGGGTTTCGGTACCAATCATGAGGACGCGCTAACGACAGTCGAACAAGCAGTCACCAATCGTGATGCGGATCTGTACCTGGATATGGCACAGGCAGAACCACAAGTCGTGCTAAAGGCAATTAAACGATTGGGCTGTCAACGCGTGATGTTCGGTACAGATGCGACCTACTACGGCGCCAGCCACTATGAAAGTTATGAACCACTAGTCGCATTACTGCACAAGAATCTTTCTCAAGACGAATTCAAAGACGTTATGAATAGAAACGCAATCCGCTTGTTCAAACTCAAGTAAACAATCGTCTTGCGCGCCCTTTATCCTCATTGCCAGAAGTGTTCGTCGCTCGGATTCCAGACAAGGTACGACCTCTGGGCTGATGAGGCTCCCGGTCTATGTGGTGTGACCTCTGGTCCGTTCGATAGAAAGCAAGCTGGGCAAGCGGCCTCCGCATAGCTTCTCTCTACGTTCACTGAAAAAAGTTGGCGCACTTCTCGGTCCATTGATGGGTGTGGGTCTACACCATGGCTGGACACAAGGCTGGCGGCCTTGTGCCCAGGAAATGCTCTTCTGAACTGATTACACAGGCACCTTCTCTTTCATCAGGCGTGCCCAGCACCGATGCTTGGAAAGTGCTTCAGCAAATGCCCCTATGTCGCCGCCATCATCTGCAGTGCTAACTGCAATTCCGTTCTCGATGCTCAATATTTTGCTCAACTGTTTTTCGGGCAGCCCTGCTCGTGTCAGACAGTCGCTTACGAACTGAGTACCTTCGCCAGCGGCACCAATTGCCTTGCAGTGTTTGTAGCTCTCTTGCACGAAGAGCACACTGCGTGCATCATCCATTAGTGCCGCAATACTGTCAGCTCCGCCGGGGACGAAAACCGCGTCAAAAAGAACACTTCCGACCGTTGGCAGGCTGAAATCAACTTTGTGGGCTTTTTTGCCACCATCCAACAACTCGCCACCATGAGTTCCCACGAGCTTGCAAACGGCACCACCCGACTCGAGTTCCTTCTTCAGCTTTGTCACGCTTTTGGCATCAAATCCATCACCGGCAAGCACTGCAACTTTTCTTCCCTTCATCCCGGGGATCAAGTTTCCGAGAATACTCAGAGCTGGCGACGTCTTAGGATTGGGTTCCTTGTCCGGAGGCTGATACTTCGCTTCATCAGCATCAGCAGGGACGAGCAGGTTGATAGGTCCAGCAAGTTTGACAGGAACTTTGATACCCAGACCTTCTGCAACACTCTGAGCGAGAGATTTATCGACTCGCTGCAGCACGGCTATCATGCGCTCCCTGATAGCCACATTCTCCACTTTCCCAAGCTCGAATTGAAATGCTTCAATTATGTGTTGCTGCTCTACGTCAGTTTGGCTCGTGTAAAAAAGTTTCGCCTGACTGAAGTGATCCATGAAGCTTTCAGAACGATCGCGTATCTTAATTCCTTCTATCTTTTCCCCAAAACTGACGAAGCCAGCTTCGGCAACACCTGCTTGGATCGGATAGCCACCGCCTACGGTATTAGGCTCATAACTGGAACGTCCGGGATTGATCGTCTGACGCATATGCCCATCTCGCTGATTGTTCCTTACCGGGCTAACAGACTTATTGATCGGAATTTCATGAAAGTTTGGTCCACCCAGTCGCTTGAGCTGCGTGTCAGGGTACGAAAACAGTCGTCCTTGCAACAGCGGATCGTTCGTAAAATCGATACCTGGGACGATATGACTGATGCAGAATGCAACTTGTTCGGTTTCGGCGAAAAAATTATCCGGATTACGATTAAGCGTCATCTTTCCAATTCGTTCTACAGGGACCAGTTCTTCCGGAACGAGTTTTGTTGGATCGAGCAAATCGAAATCGAAGCTGAACTCGTCTTTCGTTTCGATAATCTGCACGCCCAGCTCGAACTCCGGATAGTTACCACTCTCGACAGACTCAAAGAGATCTCTGCGGTGAAAATCGGGATCCTTACCGGAGATCTTCACCGCTTCATCCCATACAACAGAGTGCACTCCTGCCAGCGGTTTCCAGTGAAATTTCGCGAATCGCGAGACGCCATTCTCGTCGATCAGTCTGAATGTATGAACGCCAAAACCTTCCATCGTCGCGAGGCTTCTCGGTATCGCGCGATCAGACATCACCCACAGTACCATATGAGTGGCTTCCGTGGAGATAGAGACAAAATCCCAGAACGTGTCATGGGCTGACGCTGCCTGTGGAATTTCGTTATGAGGCTCAGGCTTGACCGCATGAATAAAATCAGGAAATTTCGCCGCGTCCTGAATGAAGAAAACAGGAATGTTATTACCTACCAGGTCAAACACTCCTTCCTCTGTGTAGAACTTGGTTGCAAACCCACGTACATCTCTGGCGAGATCGCTGGAACCTCTGGAGCCTGCCACCGTGGAAAATCGAACAAAAACCGACGTTTGAGCGCCCTTTCGCAAAAAGGCGGCCCTGCAATACTTCGAACCGTTGCCATAGGCTTCGAATACGCCATGAGCACCAGTTCCGCGGGCATGTACGACACGCTCAGGGATGCGCTCATGATCGAAGTGCATTATCTTTTCGCGCATGAGATGATCTTCTAATAAGGATGGGCCGCGGGCTCCTGCCTTCAGCGTGTTTTGATCATCGTTAATCCGCACGCCCTGATTTGAAGTGAGAAACTGTTTGTCAGGACTGTCGGTATATATTTCCAGCTGCTGCTGTTTCTGATTATCAGGGTTCGGTTGTGAGCTCTTAGAATCTTTCTTTGCTGGACTCATGTGCACTCCTAAATTACTAAACAGGTCTTCGCGCCTTCCAAAAAAATTGGCGGCGAAAGACTAGCTATCGTTTGTTCGACAACAAAGCCGCTATAGCACGGCTCCAGTAGTTCAATGCCGAATTCAATC
>CAYTDR010000220.1:0-3557 GCA_964436185.1 uncultured Candidatus Obscuribacterales bacterium
AGAGAGCGACCTTTACTCATTGGGATGTGTAATGTACGAGGTTTACACTGGCAGACCGGCCTTCGGTCCGGGAGCGCCGTTTGAAATAATGCTCAGGCACATCAACGAGCCACCATCCAACGAGCCGTTCGTTAGATTGTCCGGCGAGGTCCCTGTCGAGATTGAGAGGACCATATTCAGACTGTTGGAGAAAGTGCCGAAAGACAGACCGGCTGCCAATGAGGTGAAAGAGGTTCTAACGCGTCATGCAGCAGATTAGTTATGTCCAAAAGCCTATACAGGAGCTAAACATGCAAGAGGGTAAGACTGCGCTACTGGAGCTGAGCAGAGACAGACTCGAGATTGCTATCGAGGTGAATTCGAATCCTGCCCTGATAATGGGGAAGGACGGAGAGATCATCACAGTCAATCGGCTTCTCCTGAAGCTCTTTGGTTACGCGAAGGAAGAACTCGTGGGACGAGCAATCGAGGTCCTTGTTCCGGAACGATATCGAGGCAAGCATATTCATCAGCGCAACAGTTACTTCGAAGCGCCGTCGCCGCGGCGCATGGGGACTGGAAGAGACTTGACCGGGCTGAGAAGCGATGGCACGGAGTTTCCTCTCGAGATAGGACTGAGTCCTCTTGGAACGCCTGAAGGTGAGGTGGTTATGGCTACGATCGTAGACATAACTGAACGAGTGAAGCTCGAGAAGATGGTCAGCCGTCAACGAGAAGACTTGATGGAGCTCTCCACTCCCGTGATCCATCTCTGGGAAGGTGTGCTCGTGCTTCCGGTCGTCGGAACGTTGGATAGCGAGCGCAGTCGATGCATGATGGAGCAGTTGCTCGAGGAGCTAGCTAATTCAGGGTGTGGAGTCGCTATAATCGACATTTCCGGTGTCCCCACTGTCGATACCATGGTGGCACAGCACCTCATGAAGACAATCGATGCAGCCAGGTTGATGGGCGCAGAGTGCATCATCAGTGGTATCAGAGCCGAGATTGCCAATACGATCGTTCATCTTGGTATCGATCTATCCCGAGTGAGGACCAAGTCCAGCATGGCTAAAGCCCTGGCTGACGCCTTCTCGATAGTCGGTCTGAAAGTGGTGAAGGTCGATCAATCAGGTGACAAGGATAAACGATCGTAATGAGCTCACCAGGAATGAACTATAGAAGTGCTGTAACGCTTCAAAAGCAGGACGACATCATAATTGCTTCGATAAGCAGCGAACTTGATGATTCCCAGGCCAGCCATTTTCAAGAAGCGCTTCTGGCCAAAGCAATGAATGAGAACATCCATGGTGTTGTCATCGACATCTCGGCACTCGACTCTGTCGACTTGTTCCTCGCTCGATTGATTGTCGAGACAGCAAAGATGGCCGGCATAATGGATGTCCATACCGTGGTGGTCGGAATCAAGCCGGCAGTCGCGATTACGCTGACTGAAATGGGTATTCGCCTCAGTGGTGTCAGTACGGCGTCCACTCTGGATGCCGGGTTGGCAGTGATCAGGAGAAAGAGGGTCGATCAAGTTTAGGACGCGCAGTTTTAGATGATTGTTCGCAACTACCAAACCATGATCGTTCGAGACCAGGCTGACTTAGTGACAGCCAGGAAAGCGGTCTCGGAAATGGCGAAGGAAGGCGGAATGAATTCCACTCGTGAAAATCATTTGCGCACTGCTGCATCGGAGCTCCTTACCAACATGATCCGTCACGCCGGTGGCGGAGATATGCGTCTCGAGCTGGTAGAGCAATCCGGTCGGCAGGCGGTGCGGATTTTCTTCCAAGACGAGGGACCTGGAATCGAGGACATCGAGAAGGCGATGACTGATGGTTATTCCACGACGACAAGTTTGGGCAATGGTTTGCCGTCTGCCAGACGTCTGGTGGATGATTTCTCGATCGCATCTGAAAAGGGGCATGGTACGCGGGCGATGATTTTACAATGGTTCTGACGTACTCAGTAAACAATAAACGGTTCTTTGTTGAGGACCACAGCTACATCGGTGATGTTCGCCGTGGTATCAAGCAGCAGGGGCTCGATTGCGGATTCGAGGAAACTCAACTAGACAGGCTTGCCAGAGCGACCACGGAACTGGCAACCAACTTGGTCAAGCATGCCGGAAAGGGAGAAATTTTAGCGAACACCATAGCGACGCCGGACGGCGCAGCGATTGATTTGATCTCCATCGATCGTGGCCCGGGAATCTGTGACATTGAGAGAGCGATGCAAGATGGTGTCTCTACCTGTGGAACTCTCGGAGGAGGCCTGGGCGCGTTGAGCCGAGTGGCCAGCCGGTTTGAGGTATTGTCCACTCCCGGTCAGGGCACGTCGATTTGTATGCGTATTCCCGCGCGGTCGCGGGCAGCGGAACAAACCAGTTCAAATTTTGACATTGGTGCCATATCGGCACCACATCCGGATGAAAACCTCTGCGGAGATACTGCCTGCATCGCGATTAACGACAAGCTGGCCAGTGTGCTGGTAGTAGATGCGCTCGGTCACGGATGCGAGGCTTCTGCTTCGGCAGTGCGAATCGCTGAGCGCTTCAATTCAACTCCCTTTGCCGATCCTGTGCAGTTGGTGCAAAGAATGCACGCTGACCTGGCGGGTCAGCGCGGTGCAGCATTGGCGCTTACTTGTTTCGATCTGCTGCGAAGCAAGGTTGAGTTTGTCGGAGTAGGAAACATCTCTGCACGAATATTCACCCGGCACGACAGCCAGGGGTGTTGCTCTAGTCGAGGCACGGTAGGGAGCAATCTCTGCACGCTCAATCGATATGAGTACGACTGGCCTGTGGGGGCGACTATGCTTTTGTACTCGGACGGCATCAAGTCGCAGGCCAATATTCCGAACTCCAGGCAGCCGTCAGCGTTAGCGCTCGCTTCCTGTGTCTACAGAGACTTCAGACGGGAGAGTGATGATGCTACAGTCGTAGTAATAAAGGATTTGAGAGATTGATGGAGCGTATGAGATGGGCTTTTGTATTCTAAAACTTGTAGCCAAAGCAGAACAGGACCTTGTCGCAGTCAGGTACCGCGCCAAGCAAATTGCGAGCTTCGCATTCGACTGCCCGGCTAACAGGGCAAGAGTCGTTACTGCCGTCTCGGAGATTGCGCGCAACGCCATTACTTATGCTCAGCAGGGCAAGATTGTTTTCCGCCTCGAGGATGATGGTAAACGGCAATTCCTGGAGATTACTGTTGAGGACCATGGTCCTGGAATTATCGATGTGGAGTCGCTGTTCGTCCCCCGAAACTCCGGTCAAAGAGGGATAACCAGTGTCAAAGCCCTGGTCGATGATCTGACGATCAAGTCCTCACCGGGAGAAGGGACTGTGGTGACGATAAAGAAATACATCGAGTGCCACTCATCATGGTTGTCATCCACGAATGTGACTGAATGGAAACAACGTTTGGTGGACGAGTCCCCATTTTCGATGGTCGACGATCTGGAGCAGCAGAACAACCAACTGATCGAAACATTGGAACAGTTGGAACGTTACAAGGCGCAGTTGGAGGAGAAAACAGACCAGCTTCGCCAGGCCAACAGGTATAAAGGCGAGTTCC
>CAYTDR010000220.1:3567-3804 GCA_964436185.1 uncultured Candidatus Obscuribacterales bacterium
ACATGAGCCATGAGATCAGGACGCCGATGAATGCTGTCATAGGGCTGAGCAACATTCTCGATCGCTCCGAGCTGTCTCAGGAGCAAAGGAAGTATGTCACTCTGATAAGGGATGCTGGAAAATCACTTCTCGAGATCATCAATGACATTCTCGACTTCTCCAAGATTGAAGCCGGCAAGGTGGAGATCGAAAGCATTGATGTCGATCTCGCTGATTTGATCGAAGGCACGGCGGAAC
>CAYTDR010000220.1:3814-9880 GCA_964436185.1 uncultured Candidatus Obscuribacterales bacterium
TTGCCGCTCAAGCTCAGGACAAAAAGCTGTCGCTTGTTTCCTGGATTGATCCTTCACTTCCCAAAATTGTCACTGGCGATCCAGTCAGAATCAGACAAATTCTCATTAACCTGAGCAACAATGCTATCAAGTTCACCTCCGAAGGTGAGGTGATCATTCGATCGCTGATCAAGTCGAGAAACGAAGACGATATCCTGGTGCGATTCGAGGTCACCGATACTGGTATCGGTCTCAGTGAAAGCCAGCAACTCAAGCTTTTCCAGCCGTTCGTGCAAGCTGATGGCTCGACCGCAAGAAAGTACGGTGGGACAGGGCTCGGATTGAGTATTTGCAAGAAGTTGTCGGAGCTGATGGGAGGCAAAATCGGCGTTGACAGTGTAGAAGGACGGGGGTCGACATTCTGGTTCGAGTTACCTTTCAATGTTGTTGACGCCGACGAAGTAAGCACTGTTGGCCGGCTGCCTTTCGAGTCAGCGATGATCGTCGAGGATCATTGTTTCACTCGCCGAATACTTCGGGAGTACGTTGAATCATTCGGTATCAAATGTGATACTGCTGAGTCGGCAGAAGATGCGTTGAAGATATTGGATAGCAACCCACAGAGAAAGCCGGACTTTTTCATCGTGGATTATCTGATGGGCGAAGTTAACGGGCTGGAGCTCACACGTCAACTTCGCTCGATGCCCCGCCTGAAAGAGTCTAAGATTATATTTCTGACCGCGTTCAATGAGGCGGATCTCGGCAACAAAGCCGTAGCGGCTGGAAGTAATGCGTTTTTGACCAAACCGATCAGGCACAGCCAGCTATATGAGTTGCTGCAAAAGCTTGGTAGTGGCGAGCCTCTATCTGCCGGCGTTGTTCCGATCATTCAGGCGGCGCCCAAAAGTAGTCTCCCGGCCGCTCAGGGGGCACCAGCGGCAGTACTACGAAAGATTGCTTTATTGGCAGAAGACAATCTGACCAATCAAATGGTGGCGACCATAGAGCTCGAACGCCTGGGTGTCAATGTTCAAGTGGCAGAAGACGGTCAGGAAGCGCTGCGACTGTTTCGAGAGTTCTGCTATGACATAGTGCTGATGGATTGTCAGATGCCGGTAATGGACGGATTCGAGGCGACGAGAGAGATTCGCAAATTCGAGCGCAGCAACGGCCGTTTGCGCATGCCGATTATCGCTATGACTGCCAACGCACTTCCAGGTGATCGAGAGAAGTGCATTGAGGCCGGAATGGACGACTACATCACTAAGCCGTTCGATCCAACAGACTTGTCCAAAGTCTTGAGCAAGTGGATCAAATCTGAGCAGTGTCAATTGAACGGAGAAGACAGCACTTCGTTCGACGCTACGCCCAGTAAGCCGCTCGATATCGATCTGCTCAAGTCGCGATTCGGTAATGACAAGGCGATGAAGTTGGCACAGGTGTTCATTACTGATACCAAAAAGAGGCTCATAGATGTATCCGTGCTCATCGAGAGACTGGATTTCGTTCAATTGGCCAGGCAGGCTCATGCCATAAAGGGAGCGGCTTCCATGATTTATGCCATTCCCCTCAGCGAGCAAGCCAAGAGACTCGAAGTTGCCGCTAAAGCGGAGGAGTCCGGAGCTCTCAGTTCGATAGCAGATTCGATGCGTATGGAGCTATCGCGGCTGGAAACAGCTTATTCTTCGCTTCAGGCAGTGTAGGCATACGCTAGTAGTTGCGGGGAACGGCTGCCATTCTGCCTTTGATTGAAGTGGTGGTCGAGTAGCCTGATGTATCCACGTCGTAGGACTCGTACGATAGCGCCTTTGGTGGCGTTATCAGTTTGCCGGACACTGACTGGTTTGTAGAGTGTGGCCGGCTAGCCAGTTTGGCTGATACGTGTTTGGAGTGGTTGTGCTGACGTTTTGGCTTGAGCAAACCGCTTACGCGTCCTTCTGCAGGCAGTGATTTTGCCACCGCGCCATCCGGTTTTCGTAGCAGTTGTCCACCAAGTTGTTGGTTTCGCAGTTGGGCGAAAACTTGTGGATCAAACGTGTTCTGTGGCTTCTTCGGAAGGATGCGACCGGTCAGGTCGTGGGCCGGCTGAGCGTGCTTGTAGTCCAGGCTCGTGCTCGTGTTGCGCTGTGGTGGAATTTGGCGAGGCTTGCTGTACACCGGTGGTCTAGGACGTGCGGGATGGAACACTACATGCGGTGAGCCTACATTCTTGCCGGGAGGAACTGTGCCCTGTGCTGGTGGTCTGGGCATCGGCGTCAAAAGCTGGGTTCCTTGAACGCTCGAGTAAACCGGATTCCAATGATAGTGAGCGAGATTCGGATTGTTCTTTACCAGGTTTTGCTCCCAGTTTTTAGTTTCTACGGAGCCCAGAATTACTCTGACGGGTCGAGATTCACCTGGATGGGCTTTCGCCTGGCTGGAGAAAAGAGTGAGAATTATTAGCGCGAGAAAAGTTGGTACGCAAGTACGCATCTGATTTATCCCTTTTAGCCCTTTCGTCTGCTGAATTTATACTTCTCCGCAAGGGACGCGGTAAATGGGGGAAATCCCACCAAGCCGCGTGTGAGTGTATTTTCCGGCGATCCGGATTGTGATATTTCGTTCCATCCTGGCTGTAAATTCGCCATTGGGATCGTCGAAAATCGTTATCTGAGCCGAGTCCCGAAGCTAAGTCAATTGGATTGTGATATTACCTTTCTTCAATTGAAATTTACTCAAGTTCATTTTTTCCCATCGCATTTACGTTAAACCTGCTGTCCGTTGCCGGGCGGGAACTTTTGATATTTGACCAGAATGCATGGAAGCACGGTCTTTGCGGACTTTGTATAAGGATGTTTCAAATGATCGTGGAGGAGCTGCCAGGAAAAATAATCGTGCGATGATAGCGTTTTGCCCTGGAAGCTTCTCGACAGGGGTGAGCGTATGAAATGCCACAAAGAAAGGCTACGCGGGTCAAGTGATCCTGTTGTCGCCAGAATGATTGCTCGAACAATTGTCTTCTCACTCGTCAGCCTCTGTTTAGCCTGCTGCTCCCGTGTCGGTCAGCAGGATCCTCGATTGAATACAAACCTTGTCTCCATTGAAGGATCAGATACCATGAGCGTTCTCCTTGAGGCATGGCGAGAGGAGTTCGTGAAGAGTACAAGCATTCCTGTCTCCGTCTCCGTCGCTGATACCGGCAAGGGAATTCGAGCTCTGATCAATCGAACCACGGACATTGCCGCAGCTTCCCGCGGATTGACCGACGCCGAGCGCAGGATCGTTCATGAGCGCAAAATACATCTGGATCGAAAGCTCGTAGCTCTTGATGCCATTGCTATCATCGTAAACAAGGACTGTACCCTCAACTCGATAACCATGAATCAGTTATCCGATCTATACAGGGGCAAGATCAAACTCTGGAGCGAAGTAGACAATGAAATAACCGGGAAACCGATGTTATTGGTTCGCGAGCCGAACTCAGGAACCGCTCGATACTTTCAGGAGCACGTTCTCGTTGAGCCTTCGAAAGATGTGGACCCAGGTCCGAGCCCGGCGTACTCAACCACTGCCAAGGTCGTCACCTCGAATGAAGATATGATTGCCCGTGTTGTGGCAGAACCGTCTGCCATCGGATACGTTGGCCTATCTCATGCGATCTCTGCCCAAGATTCCATCAAGATCCTGAAGCTGAAGTTGATGCCTGCGTCACCATCTGTGATGCCTTCGCAAAATGCGACAACCAGTGATTATCCACTCAGTCGTCCGTTATATTTGTTCTTGGATAAGAGTGCCAAGCAAACCACCAGGCAGTTTGTCGATTTCTGTCTCGGACCGAAGGGACAAGAGCTGGTGGTCGAGCAGGGCTACGTCTCGATTAACACGTCGTCTTGATCCACAGCTCCGAGCAATGTTATTTCACTATTGGCTGATTGCACTTATCCTGAGCTCATGGTGATATTCTTGATTCAGCATCCCCTGTTCGATAGACGACTGCTTTGGATAACAACGTAACTCGAAATGCGAAGCGCAATTTTATTTTGTTTGTCGCAATGTTTTTGCTTGCCATCGTGGTGGGTTGAAGGACTCCGCGGATGGAAACAGAATAGCCATCTCAGTTTTATCAGCGATTAGAAATCACGCGCATGACATAAATCCGTTTCGGAACTCGACCCTGGACACGAAACAAGCAGGCTGATAGAGCTGTTGAGACCTCGAGTCTCGCCTAATCGAACTGAATGGTGGAGAGTAATCGAGTCGCCAAGTTGATCGCGTCGACGTCCACCTGCAGGTTGCTCGATAAAACGATAGATTTACTTACGAACAACCTGTTCAGAAAATGCACTGACGCAGTCTGGCGTTTGACTGGCTTCCGGTTCGGGCGTTTCATCCGTTTGCTCGGACTCCCGATTGCGGAACACCTTCGCCATAAATTTCTGCAGGTCGTCCATGTACGTGAATACGACCGGCACCACGATTAGTGTCAATATCGTGGACATGAACAATCCGCCGACCACCGATATTGCCATCGGTGCCCGTGCCTCTGCACCCGCTCCCAAACCGACTGCAATGGGAAGCATGCCGGCAATCATGGCGGTGGTCGTCATCAAAATTGGTCGCATCCGGGTTCTTCCGGCGCTGAAGATCGCCTCTTCTCGGGACATGCCTCTCGCCATTGCAACAAGGCAGTACTCCACGAGCAGAATGGCGTTCTTGGTCACCAATCCCATTAACATGACGATACCGATTAACGCGTACATGTCTATCGGTTTGTTCAGCAGCAAGAGACCGACCAGAGCGCCTCCCAGCGATAGAGGGAGCGACATCATAATGGTGAAGGGCTGGAGGAATCCGCGGAAGAGCAGGACGAGAACTGAATAGATAAGCATGACACCGGTGAGAATCGAGTAACCGAATCCGCCGAATATGTCGCTCTGGATCTCGGCGTCACCGGTTTTATGTTCAGTGACCGACTCCGGTTTGCTTTTGAAAGCTGGCAGTTGGTGCACTTTCTCCATGGCAGATCCAAGGCTTAGCTCTGCACCGAACTTTGCGATTATCGATACCTGCCTGGCTCGATCGAATCTGTCAATCTTGAAGAGACCCGAGTCAAGCTCAACTTTAGCCACGCTGGAAAGTGGTACCAGGCGACCATTATTTCCCGACACTCTCATGTTTCCAATGACAGACATTTTTTCGCGATACTTGGGATTCAGGCGCACCACGATTGGTATCTGACGATCGTCGAGGTCGAACTTCGGCCTATTGGCGTCGATATCGCCCATGGTGGCCACTAAAGCTGTCCTCGCGATTGCTTCGACCGATACGCCTTGTTCTGCAGCTCTGGCAAAGTCAGGCACAACCACAATCTCCGGTCTGAGAACAGCGGCACTGGAGCGAACGTCTGTTAGACCTGGGATGGCACGGATCTGCTGAGTCAATTCATGAGCCGTCTTTTGTAGCGCTGCTGGGTCATAGCTAGTGAGAAGCACGTGGATAACTCCTGAGCCCCAGCCACCGCCGAAGGTGACGCGTGCGCCCGGCACTGATACGAGCTCCTGCCGGATAGCGTTTTCGAACTGGTCCTGCGTAAGCTTCCTCTCGCCGCGAGGTTTGAGAAGGATGACCAAACGCCCCTGGCTGCCTTCGCCGTCCCTGCCGCCTGTTGCGAATATGGTCTTTACCTCGGGTCGGGGCGCCACTCGTCGGGTGAGCTCTTCCAGGACCTCCACCGTGTCTCTGAGACGAGTTCCGGGCGGCATCTCGACATTGACATAGCACTCTCCGCGATCGATGCGGGAGACCAGGGATGTGGGCAGCGAGTGAAAGAGCGCGATGCTGGCAGCGAAGAGAATCATTCCGGCTAACACGGTCATCAATCTGTGTTTGATGGCGACGGTAAGCCAGCGTTCATATACTCCGATAAAGAGCCCTGGCTGCTCCTGCTCATCGGTCTTCTTCAGCCAGTAGGCGGCCATTACGGGAGTAATTAGACGGGCTACCACCAGCGAGCAAAAGACCGCTACGGAGACCGTCAAGCCGAATTGGCGGAAGAACTGTCCAGGTATGCCGCCCATGAATGCCACCGGCAAAAATACCACGACAGCA
>CAYTDR010000221.1:0-9865 GCA_964436185.1 uncultured Candidatus Obscuribacterales bacterium
GTCAGGTATATGGCTGTCGAATGCTATGGTGCCGACTTCAACCAGTTACTGGAAAACGAAACGAACTCGACTCTTCTGGCGCCGCAGTTCAAGAAAGAGATCGAGAAGGAATTTAACAAAGAGAAGAATGAATCAGCCGAAGAAGAGTTGTCCGTGAATGATGCGATCGAGGACGGCGAAAAGGAAGCTGCAAAAGACGCAAAAGACGCTGCAAAAGATGCTCAAAAAGATGGTCAACCCGCAGGCGATGACGCGAAGTCTTCATCTACTGCGCAAAACGGATCTAGCAAAGAAAACAGCCCTGCAGGTGCGGATACATCGAGTGAGCAACATAATCATGACCACGAGCATTGACAATCAGTCAAAGCACGCTGCTACCCGGGAGCCTTTATCTTGATTGTGCCATTATCTCTGATGCCTCGACCAGCAGATCGAGTTTGACGTCGAAACAGTCTTCAAAGAAGGACTTCTTCTCATCCAGTGCCCAGCCCTCAGCCAGACAGTTTTCACCTGGTTTGAGTAGTGGTACCAGACAGAGGGAAGCCGGTTTGCCAGCGCCGTTTTTGGTTGCACCAGGGCTGACCATAACTTTCAAATGATCGATTACCTGTCTGTGACTTCTATCCAGCGCTTCAGCAACTCGCAGTATAGCTGCCAGATCGCGCACTATCGACTTGGCATGATCGTTCAAAGAATACCAGGCTTCATGAGAATCTTTCGGAGCAGAAGAGCGATGATATCTGGCTACCGAGGCGATCATCGAGACCTCTTCCTCTGAGTGACCGAGCAGACCGCCGTGACGAATCAGATAATAACTGTGCTTGTGATGCCCATTGCGTCCGATGTAAGTGCCCAGATCATGGAGCATGGCCGCTGACCAGAGGATGTGTGCAACCTCTTCGGTGTAGTCGTGGATGATACCCCGAGTCTGCTCGAATATAGTCTGGGATAAACGAGCGACTTGCTCCGCATGAGCAAATTCGCCGGCATATTTCTCCAGCAAGTGATGAACACTAGCCGAGCGCGGATCTACATGGTGCTTTAAGCTGCCCTCGAGCCAACCGGTTTGCAAGAACCGATCGACCACCACCCCTTCTCGCAAAGCCGACGTGCACACTGTCAGCTCCTCAGCACCCAGGCAACGCATTGCTTCCAGAAGAACGATTGCACCAGCAAGAACGGTCTGACTTCTGTCGGTCGTAACACCTTTGATGCGGTCACCGCGGAGGGAATATTCTTCCAGGTAGCGAACTAACTCTTCCAACCTGCCGATCGGAATCTTCCATCCGTTGAGAGGATCAGTTTGCTTGCCCGCCTGCACTCTGTCCAGCCTGGCAAGAGCCTGCACGGTTCCTGACGTGCCGATGAGTGATTCGAATCCACCTTCGGCATCGATGTGCGCAGCTGCCGGGCGCAGCATGCCGACTACTTCTTCATGAAGGGCTCTGAGGCTGGCTTCGGTCGGTCTGTTTTTCTTGAAGTATCTGAGAGTGAGTCGAGCGGCACCAAGCTTGTATGATTCGGCAAAAAAGGTGCTTTCTCGATCGCCTGAGATGATCTCAGTGCTGCCCCCGCCGATATCGACTATGCAAAACCTTCCATCCAGCTCCGGCATGCTGTACAAGACGCCAAGATAGATCAGCCTCGCTTCTTCTTTTCCCGATATCATGCGAGCGTCTAAATTGAGCTCCGTGCGGATCTTCTCTAGGGCTTCTTCTCCATTACGCGACTCTCGCACTGCCGACGTGGCGACTGCAGTTACGGTAGTCGCGCCTCTGGACTGTGCATGAGAAAGCATGTTTTTCAATATGCTCTTGGCGGTGGAAAGTGCGGTCGCATCAATATAATGAGCACCTAGTGACTGGCGAAAGAATGGCGCAATTTCTTTCTCTCTGGTGATCACCTCGAATCCGTCTTTTGATGGCTTGGCCCGACAGACGATCATGTGAAAAGAGTTTGTGCCCATGTCAATGCAGGCGAAAACAGGTCCACCTGATACTTTCGCCCAACTTCCCTTTCTCTTACGAGGGTTGATTGCCTTAGACATTCACAAACTCCTGAAGCCAAAAGAATAAGACCCTAGCTGGATATTTTCAAGTCATTTCTTCCCCAAGTATTGCGCAACTTCCCTTGCCGCGTCAGTTGCGCTCCTGATGCAGTCCGGAATGCCTACGCCCCTATATGAGTTGCCGGCGAAGAACAATCCTGGATAGCCGATGAATATACGACCTAACTCATCGACAAGAGATTCATGACCGACTTGGTATTGGGGCATCGATTGGTCCCAGCGCTTGACGAACGACTCAACGGGTTCGTCATTGATACCAAGATAGTGTTGCAAGTCCTCGCGCACCAGTTTAACAAGCTCATCATCAGAGCAAAGAAGAAGATCGCCTCTAAGTACGCCGCCGACGAACGCCCTGATCACTACATGATCGCGTGGAGCTCGACCAGCGTATTTGATACTGCTGAAACTGATAGCAGCGACGCTTCTCGACTCGCTTTTTGGTACCACGAAACCGAAACAATCGATCTCTCTTTTGATTGAAGAGGCTTTATAGATCAGATTAAGAACCGCTGAAGACGAGAATTGAATATCTGCAAGCGTCGTGGAAAGGTTCTTGTCGAGTGGTTCTACTACTTGGGAAAGGCAGTGCGCCGGGAGGCATGAGACGACGGCATGCACTTTATATGATGCCGCATTCGTGTTGACCGACCACAGCCCTTCTTCAGCCCGGGTGATAGACTGAACCGGCGTGTTGTAGGCAATCCGCGCTTCTCCGATGCGCTTCTCGAGCTCATCGACCAAAACATTCAATCCGCAGTCCAGGGAAACGAACATTGAATAACGGGCACCGCTGACAGTATCATCGTCAGAAGAATGTTTGGCGCCTGTCGCTGAACGTGTCTCCATCAGCCCTTTGATCACACTGCCGTAGCGCTGCTCCAGGTGCAGGAAAGTCGGTAGTGTTGCCCGCGCGCTCAGGCGATTGATGTCGCCCATGAAGATGCCACCAACCATCGGCTGTGCGATGCGACTGGCAATCTCCTGTCCGAAACGACGAGTGACAAAGGAGCTTACCGTCTCGTCTTGAGTGCTGTTCCGGCCAGGAATGAGAAGCTCCATGAGCGTTCTCGCCTTGCCTGGGACTGATAATAGAGGAGAGTTAAGCAGAGGCAGCACCTTGGAAGGCGCCAGCATAACGAAACCTTCGGGAAGTGTGTGAAGCACGCCGCCAAAGGCCACCTTCGATCGTCTGTTCTTATTCTGCGTGGGAATTAGCCTGGATGCCAGACCTAACTCCTTGCACAGCTCGACTCCGTGCGGCTTGGCCGTGACTATCGAATCCGGGCCATCCTCGAGTATAAAATCCGATCGTTGCCGAGTGCTAATTACTCCACCGGCTCTCGCGCCTGCCTCGAAGACCTGCACTTCTAAAGCTTGTTCATCAGTTCCGCTGCCGGCAATCAATCTATAAGCAGCCGTCAGCCCTGTGATACCAGCTCCGAGCACTGCTACTCGTTGGACTCCATTCATGTCAGCCTGGTAGCCATTCTTATCCGACTACGGGAACGAACTGATGCACCACCTCAACAAGATACTTGACGTTCTCGACCGGAGTATCGGGCAGGATACCGTGTCCGAGATTGAAGATATGGCCTCGTCGTCCGCCTGCTCTGTTGAGAATATTACGAGCCTGCTTTTGAATCTCCTCTTTCGTCGAAAGAAGCACCACTGGATCGAGGTTCCCTTGTATGACTGTCTCAAAGCCAATCTTCTGCCAGGCTTTATAAAGATCTACTCTCCAGTCGACCCCTATGGCGGTGGCACCGACACGACTGAATAGTTCCAGCAGTCCACCAGTGGAGGTGCCGAAGTAAATCAGCGGAGCTCCTTTGACTCCCGAGATCAACTTTTGCATATGAGGCAGAATGTATGTCTCATAATCTGCGGGCGACAGACAGCCGACCCAACTGTCAAAAATCTGCACCACATCCGCACCAGCTTTGATCTGGCAATTCAGATAGCGTGTCGTGAAGTCGCACAGATACTCCATCAATCGAGCCCAGGCATGCGGTTCGCAATACATCAGTCGTTTGGTTCTTTCATAATTTCGGCTCGCCCCTCCTTCTATGGCATAAGAAGCGAGGGTAAACGGCGCACCAGCAAAGCCTATCAGTGGGGTCTTTCCGGCAAATTCCTTGACCACCTTCTCAATAGCGGTAAGCACGTAATGCAATTCACCGCTCACATCGAAATCAGGCAAACGATCGATGTCTTCGACAGACCGCAACGGTCTTTCAATCACCGGACCGTCTCCCTTTACAAAGGCAAGACCCACGCCCATCGGCTCGAGCGGCAGGAGAATGTCAGCAAAGATGATGCCGGCATCGACACCCAGTTCATTGACTGCAAAGACTGTCACCTCGCAGGCTAGATCGGAGTCTTTGCACAGATCGAGAAAACTGACTTTCGATCTGATATCACGATACTGCGGCATGTACCGCCCGGCCTGCCGCATGAGCCAGACAGGCGTGCGAGAGGTCGACTGGTGAGCGAGGGTTTGCAGAAGCGGTGTCTGACTCAATTGTGACTGCATGTACTTCGCCTCTTAGACCTGGTCGACGATCGATTCTGGCTTCAGCGACGAGCACTCTGCAGAGCGCAAACGATCTGCCGGTGAACTCTCTCTGAGAACCACACAACCAGAGAGCAGATCGTGAAGAGCTTGATTTTTCGCCGATTTAGCGATCATGAAGTATCCGGCAAGTAAAGGCAGGGTGGAAAGCGGACGCAGAACAGTACGCAATAACGCTCGCGGGAAAGTCAGTCTGCCTCCAGATATTGTTTGCACCTTCAGCCCGACCACCAGCTTGCCCAGGGTTCCTTCAGCTTTAGAGCTCTCCATTCCGGCGTGATACAAAAGGTTGAGGAAAAGCGGGGTCCCTACCGTCATCGTCCAGAGCAGCGGTGTCGCTTGAGTAATGCTGGTGGTCTCGGACGAGCCAGTCATCAGTGCGAAAAGAGAGATCAAGAAGAGCGGTGCGGAGACACCAGGCAAAAGTCCTTCGACGAAGAACAGCCCCGGAAGATGTGGAACAATTGCGGTCGCATCGATGCGACTGATAAGAGACGGTAATAAGAACGCACACGGAATACTGAGTGCCATGAACAAGAGCGCTTCCATGAGAGCAGCTATTCCTCTCAGGATTAACTCGGCCGGCAGCATCGTTTCACAGGGAGTGTCAGGTGATAACACGGGCGTTTCGTTGGCGAAATTGGCTGTGTTCATCATGCTTCTTCCTGCCGGAGGGAGAACAGTCTTTCGATTACTTCTGCCACCACTTGATTAGGGGTAGAGGCACCGGCAGAGATGCCTACCGTGCAGGGAGTCTCAGGCAGCCAGTTTCTAGTTGCTTCGCAGGTAGCTTGATTGAGAGGCTGGTTCATCAGCTCGTCGGCGGATATTATGCAATCCGGTCCATCGATATGATAGGCCGGCAACCCTTTATGAAGAGCGATCTCGTGCAGGTGTCCGGTGTTGGACGAGTTGAAGCCGCCAATAATCAACATGATGTCGATATGATTTTCGACTAGCTTGAGCATGGCATCCTGCCGTTCCTGTGTGGCATCACATATGGTATCGCCGGGTGAGAGAAAGTGCTCGTTCAATTTCTGCGGACCGTACTTGACCAACATGGTGTGCTCGAAGAGTTTGCCGATTTGCTCGGTCTCGCCTTTCAGCATCGTCGTTTGGTTGGCTATGCCCAGTCGCTCCAGATCACTTTCCGGATCAAAACCTTGAGAACAGGACTTGCTGAATTTTTTTACGAATTCGTCTTTAGAGCCACCCTTCAATATGTAGTCGCAAACCCATTCGGCTTCTGCCAGATTCTGCACGATCAGATACACCTCCGCTCTGGATGATGTAGCAATCGTCTCTTCATGGTTGTATTTGCCGTGAATAATGGCACTGAAGTCGCCTTGTGCGTACTTCATTACTCGATTCCAGACTCGGGAAACCCACGGACATGTGGTATCCACGACCTCACATCCACGGTTCATCAAAAATTGCATTTCGTCTGCGCTGGCACCGAAAGCCGGCAGAATGACTACGTCTCCCTCTTCCACGCAGGAGAAGTCTTTCGTTTCGTCATCGTTCAATGGAAGAAAATCAATGCGCATTTTCTTCAAGTCGGAGTTTACTACAGGGTTGTGAATGATCTCGTTGGTAATCCAGATCCTGCGATCAGGAAAGTGACGGCGAGTCTCATAAGCCATGGATACTGCTCTATCGACACCCCAACAAAATCCGAACGCCTCAGCTAATTTTATGGTGATGCCGTTTCTGGTGAGAACGTTTCCGGACTGTTTCAGGTCGGTGATGAGATTTGATTCATAGGCTTTCTTCAGATCGTCTTCAACCAGATCCTTCAAGCCGAACCCTTTGGTGTGATAAATAGAGTTTCGCATTGGCAGTTTCTCTTTGCAGCGGCATCGATTTTACAAGAAAGCAGCCCGGTCCTGCCAGCAAATGGATGTTATTATGACGATTTGCCTGCTTGTCATTTTATAAGAAAACTGGCAATTGATCCTGCAGGCGCAGTAAAGTGTATTTTGGTTTTTACTTATCTAACGCCTCGAATATGTCTTTTCGCGTATAAATTTTTGTGAGATAGCGGAACAAAAATGGAAACAGAGAAAATGACGCGGCGAATAGAAGCAATAATTTTCGATATGGATGGAACGCTCGTCGACTCAGAGCCACTTCATCTGATTGCATATCAGTCTGTCCTCAACCAGCTGGGAATCGAGTTTGGCGATAACTGCAATCAGAAATATCTGGGTAGGAAGGACAGCGAGATCGTCGTCGAAATCTGTCAGTCGTTCTCGCTTTCGATTAGCTCTGACGAGTTATTGAAAAGAAAGGACGACAGTTTTCTAGCCCTTGCAGAGAGCGGAGCCAAACCCATAGATGGAGTGCTGGAGACGATCGCGAGCGCCAAGCAGGCAGGTCTAAAAGTCGCGGTCGCCTCTTCGTCACCCATGCATGTAATCAACTTCATCACCAGGACGCTTAACATTTTCGATCACTTCGACGAGTTAGTTTCCGGTGACGACGTAGAGCATGGAAAGCCGGCTCCGGATATATTTCTGCTGACGGCGGGAAGACTTGGACTGTTGCCGCACCAGTGCATCGTGATCGAAGATACGGATGCTGGCGTTCTGGCAGCCAAAAGCGCCGGTATGACTTGTATCGCGGTGCCATGTTCAGCGACTGAACATCAGGAGCACCATGGTGCGGATGCGAGAATCAAGTCTCTATGCGGTTTTCCGCTGACAGATTGGTTGTAAGCTGAACGCAAGAGCAATATATCAGACACTCTTACGAAACAAATCATTCACAATTGACCGGTAATTTGGCAAACCTTGCCCACCTGACAAGCAAGGTTTACCGACAGTTGGGTATAAAAACGTGAGAGTAGGTGATATATAGTCCAACATGTTTGGACGCAGGTGAAAAATATGAGAACAATCCCACGGGAGAGAATATTACGAGTCAACTGTTCTGGATTCGGACAGGATAGGTTTTGGGATCCTGGCTCAGCTAAGCCATTAAACGAGTACAGCGTCATTCTGGTAAACCCGGTCAGCATCTCTCATTTGTTTGACAAAGATCCGGAGTTGACGAGAAATGTGGAGCAAGCGATTTTAGAAGGAGCTGCCTCATATACGGTGGACAGCGACGAAGTGCTCCAGCAGATGGCTAATGATGTAGACAGCCGCATCCACGAGCTTTCCGATTTTCTCACTCAAGGAGGTTTTCTCCTTTATTTTCTCTGCCGACCCTACATAGTTCAGGGTCCGAATATCGCTCTCGATAATTATTACTGGCTTGAAAGTCTCGCCCCCGACCAACCTACTGAGAAAAACGTCCGGCATATGAGTGCCGTCTCTCATGGACGGCTCGTGGAGCCGACCACAGACGGTGATGAATCTGAATTTTCTGTCTACCTTAAACAACCGGCTCTTGAATGGAATACCTTAATCCGAACTGAATATCTGACAGAGGGTTATCACATGCTTGCTACGGCAGGCGAAAAGAAATGTATAGCCGGTCAGCTCTATATTGTAGGAAGCAGCGGTCGCGTGGTGTTTCTTCCTTCACCTTACTCACCTGATTTCGAAGCCGCTCTAATGGACTGCATCAACGAGTGGTACAACGCTAAGGACCCGTCGGATGCAGAACTGGAAGCCGAAAAAGCTCAACAAGCGCTCGATGCTGTTCCGTCAGACGTAGTTACACAGCCGATGGGCAAAGAGCTATTCGCACGAGAACCTGAGCCTATTGCCTCTGTTTCACTGAGCACTTCACCGGCACCAGGCGCGGCTCAAACACCGGCCTATTACAAATTCACAGGCGAGAATGACGTTCCCAGTCCAGCAGCGGATACGGAGCAAGGCAATGTGTTTGAAGAACGCGTTCAGGACAACGCCAAACGTTTCGAACAAGACGTGGCAGAGCGTGTCTCGTCCCAGCAAAAGAAAACCTCAGGCGGCCTCGATCTTTCGATGTTCGCTCAGACGGCCCAGAAGATCGTAAAAAGCAGCACCGACTCGCCCGTGCCTCAGGCCCCGACAACACCTCCCAAACCAGTCTCGTTCGATGTGCAAACTCCGGAGCCAGAGCCAGAACCGGAACCGGAACCGGAACCGGAACCGGAACCAGAGCCGATATCATTCTCATCCGCAGCGGAATCGGCAGCACCGCTACCGGTGGCACCTGTTTCACCAATACCGGAGCCGGAGCCAGTTGAAGAGATCGCCGAAGTGCCTTTAGATTTAGATACATTCTCGAGTGAGCTCTTACCCGAACCAGAGCCGCCTACAGTTATCGATGGAGGAGCAGTAGAAGTGACTACACAGGACACTAATCAATCCGACAACAGCCATGATAAGAATCCGCGAAAAGAACCCCAGAGACCTGTGTTGAATACTCTTTTCAAGAGAGAGCCCAGCGAAGCTGCCGTCCCGCCTCAACCAATTCGCCGTTCTAGCACGAGAAAACCGGCTCCAATAGTGACCAGCTTTTCTGTACCTGATTGGTGCAAATCGTTCTCGTTCTCTTATCTCGATCAATTGCATCAGGAAAACTCGGGTCTCAATGATGAGCTGGAGCAGCTCCAGGCACGAATCGAAACACTCAATAATAGAATAGAAGATGTAGAGAAATTGAAACGGGCGTTGCTCGCCGGACAGGGTGAGGTGCTAAGAGAAGCCTGCAGTCAGGTTCTCAGCCGTCTCAACTGGGCAGTCGGCCCAACTGGTGCCGATGAGAGCGAGCTTCTTCTGTCCTTGAACAATCAGCCCGAGTCCATCGCTCGCATTGTTTCCAGCGAAGGTGATTGCAATCGTTCCGACGCCGCGCAACTGGCCGAGTCGGCTATATCCTTCTGGGATGAGCATGAAGTCGAGCCCAAGGGCATATTGATTGCCTGCACATGGGCAGGCGTGGCCCCTGATAATCGTCAGGAACCTGACTTCTCTGATGCGCTGGATAAGTTCGCCAAGAAGAAAGGGCTCTGCCTTATGACCACAATTCAGCTCTTGGGCATCTATCGTGACCTTGAGCAAGGCAATACCAATCCGGACGCCATTCGACGACAAATGCTCGAAACGAACGGACATCTTGACGGTTTTGCTGTACAACAGTTAGTGGCGGTCTAATGAAACGGACCCGTCAATTTTGTGATTGAGACAATAGGAGTGACTGGGGGTTGAGCGTGTGGTGAATTCACTCGCAACGGTATTAATCTCAGATGCTTCCGATGAGTTGACTTCGAAGATTGAGAATCTGATTCG
>CAYTDR010000222.1:0-9846 GCA_964436185.1 uncultured Candidatus Obscuribacterales bacterium
TTCTTTATGGTTATAAAACCGTCTTTGATGCTGGACATTCCCGGGCAGTTAACGGTCGTGGTCACCGTGCAGGGCTGCCCTGGCTTGAGCTTGTTCGGTGTACAAGTAACTTTTACCTGGGCGACGTGAGTCTGTCCTTGCGCCATCTGTCCGCCTCGGCTGACCATGACCGAACGCACCCCTGGGGGAAGCTCGGATGCGGGGGGCACTCTGAAAACGCAACCGTTTCGGGACCATGCTCGCAAAGGAGCATTTGATCCGCCGATGAAGCAGGTCCCCTTCTCGGGATGGTTCTCGGGGCAAGGCATTGGCACATACATGCTGCCGCTGCAATTACTGAGCTGCGGTATCGTACAGGTATTGGGCTTAGGATGCGGAGGTGGCTGCCTTCGGGGAGGGCACGTTACTGTCGCGGTGCAAGGTTTCCCCTTGGGTGGAATGTACGTGATATCGTAAGTGGTGCAATCATCAGGTGGCTTGGTAGTGAAACTTGTTTTTTCCGGCGAGCAAACCACTGGAGGTGCGGATTTTTGCTTCTTGGGGACGATGGTGACGACTCCCGATATCTCATCGGACACATCATCGAGCTGCTCTGGAGAACTGTTGGCGTGCCCTGGAGCTAGTTGGCGTTCGACTGTACCTCCAACCTCGCCTTCGTCAGCTACGACATCCAGTGGAAGATAAGCTGATACGCGACCGCCGCTGGGTGTCTCGAAAATGGTCGTAATCAAACCGTTCTCTTCCGAGACTCGCACCTGCTTCTGAATCTCGTTGCCTCCATCAGTCTGCGCTCTTACAGCGGGCAAGAAGGATCCGCCGACGAAGACAGTGAGGCACAACATCTTTGTCGACAAGTTCAAGAAAGACGCTTTAGGTATCAAGGTTGTCTGCTCCTTCGCATATGCTCATTCGATGGGGGTGATTATACCGTGAACGGGACTCCATGGGCGACGGGCTCGTTTCAGTATCATCGGCAATGTCTTATAGACTGAGCGACTTCGGATTTTAGGCGAAGTTCGAAAGGCACGAAACCAAGGGCAAAGGCTAGAAACTTCGAAGCCAGATAGGAGATAGGAGCAGCACTATCGAGAATGTCTCGACTATCTTTTACCTGCTATGGAGCAGGCTGGACGCGACGACGTCCGCGCCACGCACTGACAATGAGAGAAGTGACAAAAGCTGCCAGCGCGAAAGCGCAAAGCATAAGTCCGAGAATAAACGAGCCAGGCTGATAGACGAAGCGAACAATGTGCTCGCCGGGAGGAAGTTGGACGGCCCGGAAAAGATAGTTTGCCTTCAGTATCGGGACTTCCTGTCCATCAATGTAGGCTTTCCATCCGGGGTAGTTAGTATCAGTCAAAATCAGATAGCCTGCCTGACTGTTTTTTGCCTTTATTATGACTTCGGTCGGGCTCGGTCGCTCCATCTCTACCACTCCGATCGAGTCAGAGGGCACTGCGCCAAGTATCTCATTCGGCGTAGACGTTTCTTGCGATGCTGACTCAATTACGACCTCCGTCGCCGGATCGAAAAGTTTATTGTGCACCAGATAGAGTGCCTGCTCTTCGCTTTGAGCGAACTTCGCGTGACCGACTAAATATGCGTTCGGCAGTGCGGATCGATTCTCATAGATACGGAACTGCTCGTTGAACTCATGCACCAGTTTAAACCTACGGGGCGTTTGTCTTGTCGCTGACCTGACTCTCTTCTTCGGTCTCTTCGCGGTCACCTCTGCCTGTGCTGCCTCACCGCTGACGGTGGTAATTCGTGCCAATGTAATTACGTCTTCTGAAGTCTCTATGTTGAGCCCGTCTGGTTTAACAAGCTGGCTGGTCCATGTGTCGAATATCTTCAATCCCACTTTAACCGTAGAGCCCGGCTCAAGTCTTGTGCTGAGCGGAACTGCAACGAGCTGCTCGATCTCATGCCTGTTGGCTGTCGAGCTGTGCAGGATTTTTTGCGGTCCGCTCCATCGCCAGGTCTTCGTACCGTCAGAAGACTCGCTCCAGACCACGAATTGAAGCGTATAACGGTCGCTTACGTTGGCATGTGCTCGCCAACGCAACCATCCCACCACCTGCGAGTTTTCCGAGTCGTAAGAGATGTCTCCGGCGAGCAGCCTTAAACCCGGTGTCACTCTTCCTGTCGAGAGCAGCGGAATCGAGCTGGTTGTCTGGTCTTTCGTATCGCTGACAGCGGACCGTGTCAAAACATACTTCACGGAAGCGAGATCGATTAGATGATTGGGCTGATCCGAAATGACAATCTTCTGCTCGGCGCTCATCTGGTCGAAGAACTGGCGGTATCTTCTGGGACTGAGTGTGTTGTGGTTGCGGCAGTCGTTTAATCCATAAAACAGGTTCGAACAGGGAGTGAAAAAGTTGGTGCCAGTGGAGGCGTAACGTCCTGGTAGTTTCTGCAACTCGCTCACGATGGCAGGCGGCTGGAGGCTGAATTCCGGCGTTATGGCAAGAGTTTGTTTGGCATAGGGGAACAGTGTGATGAAATTCAGAGCGATGAGAACACAGACCGCCAGCGCTTTTCCGTATCTTGGGATAGTAGGCAACCAGATAGCGGCGGCTATGGAACCCAGAAGCACACCTGCGCTGGTGAGGAGCTGGCGCTTGAAACCGGCAAGATGACTGGACGCCAGCGACAAAATATTTGAGGAAGTGTTCTGGCGAACTACTTCGAAGAATGAAAAGGCAGTCGCTGTTAGGAACAAGATGGAGGCAAAAAGGGCGCCATATTTAAGGAGTTTGATTCTTTCGGGCTTAGGTGCGTGAAGGACTTTATCCAGCCCGATTCCAGCCAACATGATTGCCAGCATGAGCACGGATACGGAGCCGTGAGCGGGTGCCAAAAAGCAGAGTGGTTTTATGGTGCCCATGCTCCAAACCGGTCTCAGCAGGAAGAAACCGGAGAGCAGCCAGGTGCCGGCTATGCACATGGTAAATCGAGTTCTCTGATAGAAGGAGAACAGTATAAGTAGAGTTGCGGTGGTACCAGCGAACAGCAACGATGGGTGAGACCAGTTGGCTGCCTTGGCCGGACCGAACATCAAGGCGCTGACATACTGCCCTATGTGAACGAGGGATGGATTGAAATCGCGCGCATGAGAATGAGCTTCTTTATATAAGTGCGCGTTCTTCATCAACTCGAGAAATGGAAGAACGATAGGAGCGGCGAACAAGGCGGCGAATGCCCCAGCCAGAACGAGCGATCGCAGCGCAGTCATGATTCGTTGCTTCATCGAGTCAGATTCGCGAGTCGGGCATAGTATCATCCGCGATGCCGACAATATCGAGCTGAAAACTACGCCGAAGAAGCACTCTTCCGGTTGCATGTTGGCCAGCACAAAGGCGCAGACCGCACCAGTGCTGGCGGCTCTGAAAAATGAGGGATTGCGTGCGAGCCATACAAAGGCGGCGCCAATCAAGGGATACCAGGACTCTACCGTACAAATATTGTTGTTGACGAGCATTCGCGGCGCAAACGCCATAGCCAATGCAACGAAGCAGGAACTGGCTATTGAGAGTCGAAGGAGTCTGGCTAACAGGTATGTGGAGAGCACGGCCACTACCGATTTTGCCACCAATAAAAGATCATAACCGTGGGCGGAAGAGAATAACGACAGCAGATGAAAGACCGAGAAGATCTGCGTGGAGATCGCCCCGAGAATAGGGAATCCGCATCCGTTCAGGTTATTCCAGAGCGGTAGCTGCGCGCTGGCATATATCGATTCGACGAAATGACCAACTGGAAAATAGGTACCGTATCCGCTGGGATCATGGTTGATAGCGACGCTGTGTTGAGTCAAGGAGGGGTTGTATAGCGCGTCGACAGAGTTGAGATTGCCCAGGTAGGAAAGCGGTTTGCCTAGAATTGTGGTTTTGAAGTATGCCAATGTCACCGCGATAAAAAGCACTGCCGCTGCTGCTGCGTCATACCATCGTTTCTCGTTTTTGACGCTACCGTCAGTAGTGCCAATGTTGGGGGCGTCTTCTCCGCGTTCGGTTGCTCTGGTTAACTCTGTAGCCGACACTACTGTTCTCCTCCAGGCAGAGGAGCCACATTGCCGTCTCTTGGGGTGCTCACGAGCGAACGCTTTCCATAGAGATACAGTACACTTCCATCGGCGACCGTCCGGCTGGCGAACATTTGAAAGCGGGGACTGTTTGCCACTACTTGTTGAAATTTATCGAGCGCAACTCGCGATTTTTTATCCTTCGTGCGCTCGTTCTTATCGTTTCTTGCTTTTACTCCGCCAGTCTTGAATAGATACCAATCATAGTTCTCGATTTTATCGGCGCCGAAACTGACCGAATCTCCCTTCAGTGTCCAGACTCGCATGGTCGTCGGTCGAATCTTGCTGTCCTGCAGACGGGCAATCAATGAGAAGGTATGGACATTGTAGCGGGGGGTGTTCGGTAACACACAGAGCCAGCCATCATTGCCCGGTGCCAGATCCTTGATGGTATCAATCACCCAGGTTTGACCCCAAACGTCGCCAGGAGGAGTCGGATGGTATACGGGAAAGCTGCTGTGCAGAGTGCTCTCTTTGATTCCGGCCAGTTCTGGGAAGCTGGCCAGGAATTGTGGTTGTGAAATCGGATAAGGCGTGAAGCAAAACGTGATGTACTGTACCAGAGCGACGACCAGGACAACGATCGCGCCTGTCTTTGCCGCGCGAAAGCGAGAGCCCATCAGTCTGGAAAGCGTGGCACCGATCAATGCTGCTGCGGGCACGCAGACCGGTGCAATGTAACGCTGCTCCGGATTGCAAATGGAGAATGCGAACAGGAAGAGCGCTCCCGCTGCTGACAAAGCCAGGGGCCAGAACCGAACCAGTTGCTTGAGTGGTTGAATGAACAGGCCAATCAGCATGGGAAGAATCAGTATCACAGATAGTGCGCCTGGCGAATTGCTCAGATAGACCGGCGTGTTGCGTGCAATAGACTGGGCAATAGTGGGATTGTTGTATTGAGCGGCCATTCTGTGGCTGAAGTCTTGCATTGCATGCCAGTTTGGAATGATCCATACGGCGAGGAAGGAGGCAGCTATCAGTCCACTTGCGGCGAGCTGAAGAACGTTGTTCCATTCTCGCTTTCTTGCATAGATGGCGAGCAGTGCCAGGCAAGGGCCGACTAAGAAGAAGGACGCAACTTGCTTGGATGATGCCGCCAGTCCCAGACCCACTCCCAGAATAATCGCCCGCTTCCAATCGGGTTTCTCCCGCCACCAGAGGAGGAGCGTCATGGACAGGCTGTATAATGACAGGTAGGCATAATCCAGATACGTCATGTGGCTGAGCGTCATTACCAGTGGAAAGCAATTTATAGCCACCACAGCCAATACTGATGAAAGACGGTCTCTGGTCACCAGAAGTGTTGTTGTGAATGTGCTGAAGCAAAGAACAACACAGAACAAAACGGCGGAAAGCCTCTCTGCAAGAAGACCCGGACCGAGAAGAACTTTAAGTATGCCGAACCAGGCATGCAATTGTGGCGCGTAACAGAAATTGACAGTGAGCAGGTCGTGCCACCAGGACAGGCGCAAAACATGCGGATGGCGAAACAAATCGCGATAGGTGATCGAGTCCAGGACGTGGCTGGCCCCATCCCAGAATGGCCATGTATTGTCGAGCAAATACCAAATGGCCAGAGCCGCAGCAAAACAGACTGTACTTACCCGAAGATAACTATCTGAGAGCTCGGGCAGGAGAGGGGGCCGCCGCGATTTTGCATCAGGTGTTCCTGACGTTGCCGCCGCTTCTTCGCCGGGTGTTTTCAGCGCAGTTACATCGAGGTGACTCGTTTTTGTTTGCATTCGTCTCTGCTGCTCTCGCCTTGAAGTGCCAATCGGTAGCACTGAATAGCGGATGTCAAAGAGTCTACCTTATGTCTTGAAGTTGATCCTGAGCATTCTCTTTCATGCGCAATGAAAGACCTTAGTTCCTATTTAGCCTTTGAGGAACGCTCTCGGAGAACGTTTTTTTGCCACAGGGTGAACGATCAACGTTTTTGTACGCTGCCAAGATTAGAATGTTTTCTTGATTGTGTGTCTGATTTTCATGACAACTGAAAAGGAGTTTAATACACAACGCTTATGCGCCCTGCGAAAATTGGGTGGCTGATCGACCTTCGTGACACGGTTCGAGAAGCAATGAGTGTGAATATATTGTCGATGATGAGGCCGCGCGCGCTAATCTTTTACCAGCGAGTGCACGAATAACAGTATGACCAATCAGGCATTGATATCAGAGCGGCGGGGGGCGCGAGAGTTGAGGGACGTGGAGGCACTCCCGGGGTCGAAGGCTGCCTTGATTTCGCTTACCCCGATTGTCTTGATCGCACTGTATGCGGTGCTAGTCGCCAATCCTTCTACTCGATCATTCGCCAAACTTCTTCAGCAAGAGAACCAGCTAATAGAATGGTCGACGTTCTTGGCGTTGTTCTTTGGTTCGTTGTTGAGCCTGTATCTGGCTGTCAAAACGAAAAAGCGCGGGGCCATTCCTTTTATTACTATCTTTTTTGCAATCGCGGCATTCGGCTTGATGATTGTCTCTATGGAAGAGATTGCCTGGGGACAGAAGATATTCGGATTCTGCACACCGAAAGCAATGGCGGGCGTCAATGCGCAAGGAGAGCTTACTCTCCACAATATCGAAGGTATTCACGGTAAGACTCAGTACCTCTATCTCGCCTTTGCTGTGGCGGGACTGGTCGGAATTTCCTTCAGTCGTGCTCGCTCACGCATGATGCGTCTAATTGCTGTTCCCGGAACGATGGCATCCTGGTTCCTATTGATCGGAACGTATGCCACCATTCTCAGCATGATAAAGTGCAATATGCTGACCGGATCGTTCACCTGGCATGTTCGCCAACAAGCTGAGTTAATCGAGTTTCTTATTGGCAGCGGAGCACTGATGTATCTTCTTTTAGTGAGAAAACGAAACTTCATGCCCCTGGAGACTGCCGGTGATCCTGAGCTCGATGTCAGTGTTGTAGAAGAACGAGAGTTTGCGCGCACCAGTACCGGAGGATAACGTCCTCGATGCGACGTTTTGTTTGCTTCTGACGGAAGCGACGGATTGCGACGGATTTGCCAAGCTATTTGAATTCGTTATCGTTCCACCGATCGATGCAAGTTGAAATTAGAAGAGGTCACAACAAAAGGAATATGGGCATGAGAGAAGGTTTGAGTGGTGAGCAACGTCTGACCGATGAGTCAAAAGTTAGTGCAGAACGGCAGGCGCAAGGTCTGGTCGAGCACCAATCAGCTCCTGATATTGATCCTCTCAAAGTGGTTGAGATCGCCCGAATTGCCGGCAAAGCGATAATGGAAGTTTACAGCGGAGATTTCGCTGTAGACATCAAAGAAGATAACAGTCCGCTGACAATTGCAGATTTGAAGTCGAACGAAATTATTCTTGCTGGGCTGCGTTCGCTTGATGCATCGATACCGATCCTGTCAGAGGAATCGAGGCAAGAGTCCTATGAAATCAGGAAGAACTGGGAGTATCTCTGGCTGGTGGACCCGCTAGATGGAACCAAGGAATTCGTTGGTAGGACCGACGAGTTTACAGTCAACATCGCCTTGATTCATCGAAACAAGCCCGTGTTGGGAGTTATCTTCGCTCCGGCATTGGATGCTATGTATTTCAGCAAAGCCGGCGTAGGCGCTTATAAAATGGTAGACGGTCAACACAAGCAGCTCTTCAAGGAGAGCAACGGCGCTAAAGACACGATCACGATCGTGGGAAGTCGTTCTCATCATTCGGATGCAATGACTGCGTTTCTCAAGGAGAAGCAAGAGCAGTACACCAAAGTCGATTTCGTCAAAGCCGGGTCCGCACTGAAATTCTGTCTAGTGGCCGAAGGACGAGCTGATATCTATCCGCGCCTGGCGCCTACTTGCGAATGGGATACAGGGGCTGCTCATGCCATCGCCGTTGAAGCAGGACGGCAGGTGCATTGTTATGAGACTGGGGAAGAGCTGGTCTACAACAAGGAAAACCTGCTGAATCCGTGGTTCATCTGCTTCTAGTCGACTGATAAGGTTGATGGTCACGCATAAACGGCAAGCTAATGCGGCTGAATTCGGTGCTTTTTATGTGATGGAATGTTGTTTGATATCTGTAACATCCAGCGGGGAATTGCGGATCAAGGTGTTTAGCGGGCAGCACATCAGCTATATGAGATGAAATTGATTTTTTATAGAGAATGCAAATGAACCATACGTGCGACCGTGATATCATGCACGGAGCTGTTGGAAACTAGCTGATTAGCCGATACATAGGGTGATTGGTAGTGAATCTCACCGCCGAAACGACGGTACCTGACGAAACTCAGATTAGCCAATCGGTAGCGAAGCAATCGTCCATTCGCGAGTTTATTCCTGGGTTGGCGGCTCTCTCTACTGCGCTTTTGGTTGCGCTGTTCATCTGTCTTTGTCTGTGCTGGAATGAAGCTCAGCACATGAGCAATAGCGGGTTCAGCGCCTGGCGGATCGATGATACATACAAGTCAGGCCATTTGAGAGCCTACTTGTGCGTGCTGGGCGTGCTTGGTTTGCTTGCAGTTCTGCCTGGACCGATTTTTCGTTTAGCTGTAGGTCGTTTTAATCAGAGCCGCAATCTGATGACACTCAATATGGTGGCGGCTGCAATAGTTTGCTTTGCGGTCTACTCATTAATTGTTTCTTTCAGTTTGCCCCTGCTCGTCGCTACGGCCGGGGTGGTCTTGCTGATGTACTCCACCGCAGTCTCCAGTCTTTTGCGCAGCAGACCAGCTTTTTTAGCGGCTTCCTGCGTTCTCTTGCTGTCTTCAACCTTGCCAGGATTGCTTTACTTCCCGCCCTTCCAGGGCGCCTGGGAGAATATGCTTTTGCCCTGCGAGATTTATTATTCGCTTTTCTTTCTGCCTGCCGATCGTCTGACGTTCGGCACTACGCTTAATGAAGTTTTGCCTAACTACGGTATGTTTCTACCGCTGATTATTGCTGCCTGGCAGAAGCATGTGCGCGTTCTCTCGTTTGGTGACTGCATCTCCGTGGTCAGGTGCTTCCAAGCGCTCTTCATTGTAACGATGCTCTATCTCTACACTCGCCATTCTCGACGGGTGCCATTAGCTGGACTGTTGGCGACACTATGCCTGCTTCCCGTATTCGCTCCGTCAAGCAGCCAGGTGTATTTCCCAAATCGCACCGCTTACAGATACCTCGGTTTTCCTCTCGCTCTGCTCCTGATCACTACGATGGATCGCCTTAAGACTCGCAATGCTTTACTGCTTGCTGGCGCTACCACTGGTGCCGTCTTGTGGCTCAATCTGGAGACCGGCATTGTCGCTGTCCTTGGCATAGCTACTTACCTGGTCATGCGCCGCGATCGATATTTTCCGGATGGATGGCTGTCTATTTTCACTGCCGGCAGATTTTGTTTGGCAGGGGTGGCGCTTCTTTTGTGCACAATCGCGTACTGCGTTTTTCTTGCCTTCGGTTACTTTCCTGACTTGATCGCCCACGCTCAATGGTATGTCGAGAAGCTTTTCACCGGCAATCTAGTGGCATCCAACTGGCACAGCAGCTCCATCGGTGTATTGACGCTATTCATATTCGCTCATGCCGGATACTGCTTGCTCAGCGCTTGCTGGTCGTCGTTTAACGGTGAGAAAGGATACAATCTCGCATTTCGTGCTGCGGTCTCGGCAATGGTGCTCGTCTGGTTGGCATACGACATCACCAAAGATCACTCCTGGGGATCTGTGGGAACGTGCTTCTTATATGGATTTTTGCTAATTGATGTATTGCGGGTGGCCTGCCGCCCCAGCATCAGACCACCGCGTT
>CAYTDR010000223.1:0-418 GCA_964436185.1 uncultured Candidatus Obscuribacterales bacterium
AAATTGGCAGAGGAGTCTTTGTCAAGCCTGCCCAAGCTGACGCACCTCACCGATCTTCACCTCTCCGGGTCGAGGGTCACTTCAAAGGGTTTGGCGTATATTTCCAAGCTCCCCGCGCTGAAGGTCCTCACTTTGCACGAATGCAGAAACTTCGATATAGCAGAGTTGCATGTGCTTTCCAATTTGAAACACCTGCAAGAGTTAAGACTGAAAGGAATCAATCTTGGCGGCGAAAAACTTTTATCACTTGCCAAAGTAAAATCGCTGCAAGTAGTCAGTCTGCGCGATTGCACAAATGTAACTCCGCAAGTGCTCGACAGGTTAGCACTAGATTTGCCGGACTGCGCCTTTCCTCCATTGCGGACTGCGTCGTTCAACGACGAAATGATTAGCAAAGCCAACGAACTTTTCAGCGTCG
>CAYTDR010000223.1:428-9833 GCA_964436185.1 uncultured Candidatus Obscuribacterales bacterium
CTGAAGCTTACGAACTAATGAAAGTCAATTTAAGCGAGCTGGAAAATCGCCACGGTAAAAATGGATCGTTCTTGTGCAATCCACTGATGCGCGAGGCTCGGTTCGCAGCGCTTCTGGGGAAAGAGAAAGAGAGTTTCGAACTGTCCAACAGAGCTCTGCAAATTGCCTTGACTAGCGGAGATAACAGTCTGGTGAAACGAATGCTGCAAGACCGTTGCTATATTTTTCTAGATAGGCGGAAATTCGACCTGAGCGATCAAGCTCTCAAACAATGGTTAGCATTCTGTCAAAGCACAGGAGGAGATCAGGAATCTATTGCCGACGTCTACATGGCCGCTGGAATTATGTACAAATATCAGGACAAGTTGGATAAGGCAGCCGAGAATTTAGAGAAGTGCACGACAATCTACGATCAACTGGAACATTCTCCTAATCTAGGACGAGCTCATAACTTGCTCGCCGAGATTTATAGGAGAAGCGGGAAGCTCGAGAAGGAGCTCCAGCAATATCGAATTTGCAAAAACTTCACACTTCCTGGCTCAACAGATTCGATTCAGGCTGATGTCGGTGCGGGCAGTGCCCTTGAGCAAAAGGGACGAATCGAGGAAGCAAGAACGGCACTAGTAAATGCACAAGCAGCGATAGAACAGTGGGATACCACAAAACAGCTGTCTGAATCACCAATAGTAATCACGCTATACACATCGCTCGCCCATTTAAGCGAGAAGGAAAAGCACGACAATGAAGCCCTTAAATTTTTCGGTAAGGCGGTGGCAATATCGCAGAGGCGGAAGAGAGACGCAGCTCTTCATTCCATAACAGTCGAACAAAGAAATGCGCTACTCAAACGAATCGAGAAGCGCAAAAAAGCCGCGAACGGTGACCCCTAATAGGATTGCAAATTTCTTTTCAATTGCGTGGCTCCCCTCGTTTCGAGGATCGCCCATACACTATCGCACAAGCAATGGAAATCGATGACGCATTGGGTTCATTGAGCATAACAGTCGGATAACTCAGGCGCCCTGGGCTCGCCACCGTTCGCAAAGGTCCCTCGCCGTCTCGCCCCAGAGGGGCAGTTCGAATTCAAAACCGGAAGCCAATAACTTTCCGGGCACCACTCGTCTGCTTTTCAGAATCAACTCTGATTCAGTTTGAATCACCACCGCTCCCACTTCCACCATCCAGGTGTAGGCTGGCAGGCCAAACGGCATTCCCCATGCTTCTCTCAAGATACGCATAAACGACTCATTGGGAATCGGATTCGGTGCGCAAATGTTGACCGGACCTGACAATTCTTTTTGTTCGAGCAAAAAATCGATGGAACGCACAAAGTCCGTGTCGCTGATCCAGGAAATGTACTGGCGCCCATCGCCTTGCTGCCCGCCCAGTCCGAAGCGAACCAGTCGCAGAAGAATATCGAACGGTCCACCGCGCACAGGACTCATAACGATGGCTGTCCGCAACTTCACCTTGCGCGTACCGGGAGGAACTATTGCTTCATCGAGCGTTCGCTCCCAGCTGGTGGCGACTCCGATACTGAAGTTCCAGGTCTCCGGCACACCTGGCTCGTGACCCCCTATGATTCCCTCGAACTCGTCATTGGCCTTGTCGAATCTATGCGCATAGATGGTCGCCGTACTCATTTGCAACCAGATCGGTGGTGGCACTTTCGCCCTGGCAATTGCATCTCCCACCACACGAGTGGAGTTCACACGAGAGTTCGTGATCTGTCGCCGATTCTCGCTTCCGTAGCGGCAATTGACTGAACGGCCGGCAAGGTTGATCACTACATCAGCGCCGTCTACATGAGATGCCCAGTCGTATTCGACATTCTCCGCATCCCATGGCACGATTGTCAGGTTGCCATTCTTGGCGGTCTGAACTTCGTTTTGCTGACGAGTGAGAACGACGACTTCGTAGCCCTTAGCGAGGAAGTGACGAGAAAGAATTCCTCCTAAGTGACCGCTTCCGCCTGGAATGACAATTTTCAAACGGCACCAGAGCTAGGGGAGTACGACAAATTTCCGACGCCAAACCAGCACATCGAACAACGATGAGATAAATATTAGCATAGCGATTGGCGGCGTTCTGCATTGAGCTGGCACGCCGCCCGCTCATTCACTCCGACCGATCGCCCGCTTGCTATGGGAACATCACTCGAAAAAATGCTTATTAGACGATAACATTTATCAGATTGATTCATTTCTCGAACACGTGGCAAAGCGGGGTGCTCTCTGTGTCATTACTCAAATGCTTGATTTGCGAGTTTCTGGGAACCGCTTTTTTGTTGGCCACCGTTGTCGGCTCGGGCATCCTCTTACATAGAATTGATTTCCAGGTCGTTGCTGTTACCGTGCTTGGAGTTGCATTTGCGACGGGAACTGTTCTCCTAGCTTTGATCAACATGTTCGGCTCCATCTCCGCCCATTTCAATCCGGTGGTCACTCTTGCCAATGCAATTCAAGGTAACCTTCGCTGGTCACTGGTAGCACCGTATGTAGTGACGCAAGTATTAGGAGCTTGTGCTGGAGTTATTCTGGCGAACTTGATGTTCCAGGAGCAGGCGGTAGCGTTCTCGGACGCCGCCAGAACCGGATACGGACAGTGGCTCGGCGAGTTTATTGCCACCTTCGGACTGCTGGGCGTGATCATCGGATGCTCTCGTTCGAAACCCGACGCTGTGCCGCAATCGGTCGCCGCCTACGTAGCAGGTGCAATTCTTTTCACTTCATCAACTTGTTTCGCCAATCCGGCGGTGACAATCGCCAGAATGTTCACCACCACGATTACGGGCATTCGCCCAACAGATGTTCCGGCATTCATCGGGTTCGAGGTCGTTGGGGCACTGTGTGCAGTAGCGCTGTTTTCGTTCCTCTTCCGCGAAGAATCCACCGATGTCGAAACGCCGAAACCCAATTTGCGAGAGTTCGAGGCCGTTGTCGAAACAGAACGGGAATTGGCCCTCGCGGGAACGCAACGATAATCGAAATCGCCAGCTTGCTCAAAGCATACGCTGAGGCACGCTGAGGACGCTCCACACTTTCGCAGAATGGTCGAACCGCTGGCGAATCCGTGCGCAAATCAGGTTTCGCGAGAACGAAACGATAATCGAATCAGGCCAGGACTATCGGATGCGGTAGATGCTGTTGGAAAGGCGCACCAGCTTCTCGCCTTCTACGCGTGCAACCTCTACCTTCAGTTGATTGCCGGAACGTTCTTCGCGACGCACCAGACGGACTGGCTTTTGATCGAAACTTCCGTGGATGGAGATGGAAACTCGAGTCGGGTCACAGGTGGATTGGATCAAGATCGGCTCTTTCGTGTCGTTGGCGAACTTCAGGTCAACACTATCGTATGAGACAGTCGCATCCAGTCCAGGAAGGATGGATTGCGTGGTGCGCGAATGAGGAGTGCGACTAACTATTCTCAAACCTGATTCGAGAGCGGCTTCGTACAGAAGCGAGGAAACAAGACATATACCGCCACCATCAGTCATCGCGGTAGTGCCGTCCAAGTAAGTCGGCGCTGACACAAATCCGCGCTGCACTGTTCTCGGACCGACAGTTCTGTTGAAGGAAAAATCCTCGCCTGGATGAACCACGACTCCATCGATTTTGCGAGCAGCCACCTGAATGTTGATCTTTTGAGCGCTGCTCAAGTGCGAAATATTCCTTCGTGCCTCACCGCCAGCATCTTGGAACGGTCGGATGAAGCAATAGGCAATCAGGATCGCCACGGGCAGAGCGCATATGAAATAGGAGCGAAACTCTTTTTTGTCTCTCATTCCTTTACCTCACGAAGCCAACGCTTATGAGAACGCCTTCTAACAGAGGAATTGCAAACTAATGGGCTCTCCGATCAGAGCGATGCTACACATCGAGCTGAATAACCGTGAACCTGCACTCCATCTGCTATAGGGACATTACAAGCCTTGCCCCTACAGCGAAGTCCTACCTGAAGACGGAATCCGTCGGCGCGGTCGCGGAGAATGCTGTGAGGACTGATCAATCGTGCACCTCCAGGAGGTTCGAGCGCGAGTAACCGCGAATCTTATCCGTGTACATGCCTTCAAGGGTCACCGGATTCAGTTGCACTTTACCCGGCAGCTCCACTCTCAGCATGGTGTTGAATTCCGATCGTCCCTTCGGCACGCTGGTTCCGAAGAATACGATCCGATCGTCCAGCACGTCCTGATGACTCCACCATGGGGCCGCCCAGTCGCCTTTGATTCCGGTATCCTCGGACTCCAAACCGCCATTGTCGATCGCATTCATCCGTTCTTCTCCGCCCACTACCTCAGCTCCTGAGGGCAGAGGGCTTTCGACAAGGACGTATGGAAGCGAGATCGGAGTATTCACCACCACTTTCATGAGGATATTCTCGCCTGGCTTGATCGCGTCTTTGCTCAGCGGCACGGTCTTGATGTGAATGGTGCCGTCGCTTGTCTGGGCCTTGGTCTCCATGCGGAAGAACTGCCGTTCTATCGTCAGCCCGCTGGGCATTGCAGCCACTGGGGGATCTTCGCCGGGATGCATGACCTTGATGAAGTTCAATCGCGAGCGGTAATACAGCTTGCCCTCACCTTCTTTGTCGATGTGTAGGCTTTCCATGCCGGTCTTGAACGGCACTGAAACCGTCTTCTCCTTGGACCAACGTTCCGACGCAGGCAGAACCAGGTTGAGGAGAGCGGCAGCGCCTGCGCTCAACTTGGCTTGCAGAGTGCTTCCAACATTGTCCTTGGAGCCGAGCGCTTCTTCCATAAGTGCAAGGAGCACCTCGGTCGTCGTTTTGGTGTTGGACCAACCGTCACTGCCACGATGGAGCAAGAGCCAGTTCTTGATCTTCTCGATTCGATCGTGGTTGTCAGGCTCGAGAGCAATAACCGCCCGTAGTGCCAATGCAGTCGTCTCGACACCGGTAAACCGATACGAATAGTCGCCGTCTTTGATCTTCAATTTCTTGAGCATCTCAGGGCTGTGCTCCCAATCGACTGTCTCGCCAGTGGTATTGGCAAGAAAAACCAATCGATTGTAGGCTGCCGTTGCACCGTCCTTGTCTCCCAGCTTGCTGAGAGCAAGTGCGGTGTAAGCTAGCGGTTCTGGCTCGAGCTTGACGATGGACTTCTTGAGCCATTCGCGCACTGGCTTCTCGGGCTGTTTTCCATAGATCGAGAGTGTGTAAGCAAGTCGCGCCATATCGCAGCGACGCGTCGTCGCCATGTAGTCCTCAACCAGTTTCGGATCAGAGACTTGTGGAAGCATCGTCTTCGAGGTCTTCTCGAGCCATGTCAGACCCTGCTTCACCATTTCGCCGCCACTGGTGTTCTCTTTATCCTGACCGGAATCCTTGAGCATTTTCAGCCCTTCAAGAACGAGACAGGTCATGTAAGGATCGCTGTCGTCAGCTTGCCACCATCCCCAGCCACCGTCATAGTGGTGGTGTTGCGTAAGCTTGTCTATTCCCATCAGGCGGACCTTGTCGAACTTCTTGATGCTGTCTTGTTCCAGGGGAACGCCCAGCTTCTTGTTCAACTCCATCGCCACAATAGAAGGAATCAAACGGCTCATGGTCTGTTCAGTACAGCCGTAGGGATAGTCGATAAGTGAGTCGAAACTGCCCTTCACCTGCCCGATTGTCGATCGAGCAAAACTGATGGTCATGTTCGGCGCCAGATCGTCTGCTGCTACTTTGGTGTTGATATCAGCAGTGGTGGTAGCGTCATCAAGCACTCCGGATGCAAGCGAGAACATCGGTATACCCAAGGAGCGAACCGCCAGGCTTCGTTCTAACGCATCGCCTGCCGTTTTGCCTGCCGCAGTTATCCGAACGGTCGCCTGTCCTGATTTTACGATGGTGACAGGCCAACTGAATCTGGCAGCCTTATCTTTCTCGATGTCGAGAGTCTGCTTCAGAGGAACGCTGGATTTAAATTGATCCGACAGCCAGAGCGTCAGATTGATTTTCTGATTCGCTTCGCTGTAATTGTGGATGATCGCCGAAACCTCGCTGGCATCGCCTTCCGTGTAGAATCGGGGCAGCGCCAGTCTGGCAACGATGTCCTGGGTAACGAGAATCTTGTTGACCGTCGCTCCCACATCGGTTGCCGAGCTGATGCCGCGGACAGTGGCACGCCAAGTCGTCAGGTTGTCGGGCAGTTGCACCGTCGCCTGCGCCGTACCAGTCTGGTCGGTGATCAATTGTGGGAACCATGCCGCCGTGTCCTTGAAGTTCTTCCTCACCATCGGCGAGGCTGCCATCTTGTCAGGACCGCCGCTGTACTCCTCAGGAAAGGTAGACAGGGTAGTGACATTGTTGTTTCTCTTCTCGAAGAAATACTTTTGAATGTCGCCGGCTGCTTCCGGTCTGATTGAATAGATGCTCTCATCGACCACGCCCAGCGAAAGCTCGGTACCGACGGCCGGTTTGCCATCAGAGCGAGTAGCTTTCAATGTATATGTAACCTTCTCTCCCGGCTTGAACTTCTCCTTGTTTGTCGACACGTCGATCTTGAGGAAATGATGATGAGGAGAGACCATGAACATCTGCGTCTGCGTGTAGATCTGTTTCTTCTTTGCCACCATGGTGACACCGACATAGCCGTTCGGCGTGTATTTCTCCTCGATAGGAATCTCGACCATAGTCGCAGAAGCGGTCAAAGGAATGATCTTGTGACTGTAGAGAGTGGTACCTTCTACGGTGACAATGGCATCGTATCCTTCTTTTCCGGTGAATGGACCGGAGATCATCACCTTAGCTTTATCGCCGGGCTGATATATCTTCTTGTCCAAAGAGATCTTGAACGGCTGTTTCTCAGAAGCTGAGCCCAGTTGGTATTGATACTTGGAGCTCGCCACCCAGACGCTCGAGCAATCCATGATGGTATTGCCTACGGAGTCATTCGCCGAAGCCGCGAGATAGAACGTGTCTGTCGGCCACTGATCCATTACCTTGACTGAGGCTCTCGCCTTGCCCTCTGCGTCGGTAACCAGGTTGACGCTGCTGAGAACAATCTCGCTGCTCTTACCGGTGATGGAGTTGTAAGGCCAGCGCGAAACGTTGAGCTTCAGCTTCTGGTTGGCGACCGGCTTGCCGTCATAGCCTACGGCCCTGACATTGGCACCAATTGATTCGCCGGGACTGATGACATAAGAATCGGGCTCGACAAAAAGAGCGAAGTCTCCTGCCGAAACGCTAACGAAGGAATTTCCAGTCGAAGTCTGTCTCGACAGATCGGTTACCGACGCCTCTATCTTGTAGCGCTTGTCCATGTAATCCCAGTAATAGTCAGCACGCGTACTGTCCGGAATCACCTTGGGAGTGTCGAACTCGATAACCGCTTGCCCCTTATCATCGGTAGATATAGTGCCTTCGCCTACGAAGCTGCCACCATATTCGTTATAGGTTTCGTAGCTGCCGCCCTGCCAGTCATCGAAGAACGAGTAATACTCGGGTCTGTCCATCAAGTTATATCGAGCGCCCCAATCCTGGCTGGAATAGATCGAGTACTTCACTTGCGCATTCGCCACCGGCGCACCGAAGAAATAGCTAGCAGTAAGCACTGCGCGAACTTTGGAGCCCGAGGTAAAACGATCTTTGTCGGGCTTGATCTCGATTTTGTATTCCGGTTTACGATACTGCGCAACCTCGAAATAGTTGTAGAAGCTCGTTCCATCAGCGTAATTCACACGCACCTGGTAGTTTCCGGTTTTGCCGTCTTCCGGTACGGACACACTGCCGTTGAAGGTTCCATGCTTGGATGTTTTCAGCTCCAGGTCCGCCAGCGTGGCGTTGGTTGGATCCTCTACATGCACGCTGACAGGCATCTCTGCTCCTGGATTGAGAAATCCAGCGCGATCCACCTTGCGCACTAGCCCCTTGAATGAAACCGTTTGTCCAAGGCGGTACACCGGCCGATCGGTATAAAAATATGTCTTGTATTGGTCGTCGCGCCCCATGTAGTAGTTGACGCCACCATAGGCATGATGCGACTGCCACGCACCCATAACCATCAGGTTGGCTGATCCGGCCGCTCTTTCAATCACCGCCACTCCATCCTCACCGGTCGTAGCTTTACTGGCAAGAGCAGGGTTGTTTGCACTGGCGAGTGCGGGAAAAACGCTTACTTGAACGTTCGGCTTCGCCTTCAATGTGTTCAGGTCCAGTGCGCGAACGAACGTGCGGTCGGGTGCCTGTTTGACAATCAAACCGATATCAGTGACGGTGAACCACCACATGTCGGAGACTGTTTTCGCTTTGTCGATACTATCCGCGTCTGCCACCACAAAGTAATCTCCGGGGGCCAGCTTCTCGTCCAGCTCGATGTTGGTGCGAGTCGAGTCGTTATAGTTGAGCGCGAGAGTTCTCTTGATGTGTTTGACCGGCTTATCACGAGTGAACGGATTGTGGAACTTCTCGTTGTAAGACGTATACATGCTCAGGTCGGTCGATACCTGAATTCCGGCCTTTTGCAGTTCAGGATTGGTCGCCGTAGGAACAAAATCTTTTTTGTAGATTCTTATGGTTGTCTCCACGGCACCGCGCGTGTTGACGAAGAATCGAGGCTTCTCTTGTGTAGTGAAGACACGCAAATTGCTCGCCAGTTTCACATAAGGCTCGAGCACCTCCATCTTCAGCGCATGAAGGTTGTTTACTTTGCCTTCTTCTACAAACAAGCTCTGCTGATAGATGCTCTCGAAGCCGGGTGCTCGCACTTCCAGAGAATACTCGCCGCATGGCAGCTGATTGATCTTGAACGTTCCGTCTTTGCCTACCCACACGCCTCGGGAGATTGAGGTCCCATATCGGGGCCCGCGAGCGACGGCATAGACATTGTTTTTGCGAATGTCATACGAATAGAGCCCGAAGCCTTTCTGCTCCAGGGCTATCTTCCCTTCCAGCGAACCGACCGGTTGCTCGAGGAATAGTGCCACCAGTGCAAACAGACAAAGGTTGACGAGTATGAACTCCCAGGAAAAAAAGCTGTTATTGGTGCGCTTCTCGGACGGTTGGTTATCTGTAGACATCGGCTTCCACTCTATATAATTGACAATTCTGGTTGCTGGGGATTCCTGCTTTTAGTTTGCACTTGACTAATTGGTAGTGGGCATCACGTGCCTCACCAGGCAAGAGAATGGCAGACCGTCCGCCACTTCGGACAAGCAGCCCATCGCGTAACGGATTCAGGCGCTCGATTGATTGTATCGGCTCGACACGACGAACTACAGTTATCTGCGGGTGAAGGGAGTTAACCTCCTCTTTCCTGATCGGCGGATAACGAAAGTCCTTTTTGAGCGCGTCTTCGGTAGTATAGATCGTCGCTCTCACTAAATCGCGACAGAGCGGATTGAGGGAACCCCAGCACGCTCTTGTCTTGCCGTTCTTCACAAGCGTAACGAAGAGACCGGC
>CAYTDR010000224.1:0-9812 GCA_964436185.1 uncultured Candidatus Obscuribacterales bacterium
AAGAAGATAACGTCGATCTTTTATATGACAAATTGCTGGTCGCGCTTGCGCAGGTCGGCAGATCCTGGGAGGTACTATTCATCGACGACGGCTCCCGAGACAACTCGCTCAAGCACCTGGAGCGATTGGCCAGTGAAGACGAACGCGTCCGTGTAGTCAGCTTCGTCCGCAACTATGGTCAAACGGCTGCCCTTTCTGCTGGAATCGACCACTCGCGTGGACAGATCATCATCCCCATGGATGCCGATTTGCAGAACGATCCCGAGGACATCTCTTCCCTCCTCGCCAAGATGGATGAAGGATACGACGTAGTCAGCGGCTGGCGCAAAGATCGCCAGGACGAGCTTCTCACTCGTCTGATCCCTTCCTGGATTGCCAACAAAATCATCTCCGAGATCAGCAAAGTGCGCCTGCACGACTACGGCTGCTCTCTCAAAGCCTACCGCCGGGACGTAATCAAAGACGTGCGATTGTATGGTGAGATGCATCGGTTCGTTCCCATTTATGCGACCTGGCATGGCGCCAAAGTAGCGGAGATCCCAGTCAATCACTACGCCCGTCAGTATGGAACTTCCAAGTACGGTCTCTCGCGCACGTTCAAAGTGGTGCTCGATCTGATCACTGTAAAATTCATGTCCTCCTACTTCACCAAGCCGATCTATGTGTTCGGCTCCGCCGGGATGGGCTCCTTCGCGCTAGCGACGCTTGGTTTCATCTGGATGGTGATACTAAAATACGGTTACAACACCACGTTCGTGGAGACACCGCTGCCGGTGCTCGTTTGTATGTTCTTCATGGTCGGCATCCAGCTCGTCCTCATGGGCCTGATGGCAGAGATCTTGATGCGAACCTATCATGAGTCACAAGGCAAACGGATCTATCGAGTTGAGAAGCGAATCAACGTCCATTCACCGGACGACCCGGCCTAAAGCGGCAACAACAGCCTCTTTTCGTTGCGGGCGACCAGCCTGAAGCCTAGACGACAGCCTCTTCCATTATCATCGGCTGCGCCGAGATTGGCATCAGGATCTTGATTGAGACGTCGTTGTCTCCAGACTCGGCACGTATTGAACCGCCGTGAAGTTGAACGATGCCTCTGCAGATTGCAAGACCCAATCCGCACCCCTTAACTTCGGTGCGGGCGCGGTAGAACTTCTCAAAGACCCGTTCTTCCTCTCCTTTTCCTATCGACGATCCAGTATTGCTGACGGTGACGACTACATACTTTCCGTCCTGGCAAGCCGAGATTTTGTATTTACCGGAAGGTGCATAGCGTAAGCAATTGTCGAGCAGATTGGCGAACACCTGACCCATCAACACATCGTCCACTTCCAGAAGCGGCAGACCCGGCTCAATCTCCAACTGAACATCATGTCCCACCAGCCGCCTCTCCATAGAGGAGAGAGTGCTGCCTATAAGGTCTTCTACGGCGTTCCACTCTTTGTGAGCCAGCCCACCGGACTCCAACCTTGTGATCTCGAGCAGATTCGAAACCAGCCGCTCGAGTCGTTCGCTCTCTTCATAGATGGATTTCGTCAGCTCGGCCTTATGAAGTCCTGAAATGGTGTTGCTGCTCTCTGAGAGGAGCGTACTGGAAGCACCCATAATGGCGGCTAAGGGGGTCTTCAAATCGTGTGAGACGGAACGCAATAGCGTGTTCTTGAGCTTCTCACTCTCCTTTTCAAAGGTTGCCTGCTGCAACAATCCAGCAGTTTTGCGGGCTCTCAATGCCAGCTCGTTGACGATCAAAGCGGTGATGAACATACCGATCACAACCGTCACATACGCACGGTCTTCCGGAATGAAGCTGTAAACGCGTTCGACGAAACAGTAGTCGAAGGCCAGTACACTGGCAAATGCGCAGAAAAGCGCCGGTCCCCTGCTGGTGGCATTCAAGGCCACCACCAGAACTCCCAGAAGATAGACCATCACAACATTGGCAGTATGCGCGTGGTGGAAGCGCAGCGTGCCCACCTTCATGGCAACATAAGCCATACCCGTGCAAAAGAACACGACGCCCAACACCCACATGTACTCAATCAACCAGTGATAGTCCTTGCCACTATCAGAAGATTGAGGTCCGTTTTGGCTAAGCGTCATGTTTGCGGCTCTAATGTCCCTGAAGGAAATACAGAAATGGACTCCTGATCTAATCATCTTACCGTTCCAATCGAATTGCTGTTTAAAGCAATTCAATCATCACCTCCTTCGCACCGTAATTAGTACTAACTCTCGACAACATCACTCGCTCCTTTACCAGACTAGATTCGTCGTGCTTCCGGAGATGGTGTCGCCTGCGGTACCCGATTATTTGCACCGGATAGTGAGCGACAGCCACCCGCAGACAGGTTTCAAGCAGCATTCTTGGTTGTGACAACCAGCTCGCTTAGTTTCATCTCCATAGTGCGCGAGGCTCTCCAGCCGACATACGGATTCTCGTCATGGCAAAGAGTCTGAAGCAGATACATACAAAGGTGCGGGTTCTCCGCCATCCTGAATCGAACATCAGGATGACAGTCACCGACCAGGGTTTCCAGGGTCATGTATGGGGTGTTGGGATTCTCAGACACTGCCTGACGCACTTGATAGTGCTCACTCTCTGCTAGCAGGGCCAAAGCATGGGATGAAACATCCGGATGCTCAGCCACTCTTTCAAGAATCTCGCGTTCCTTTATGCTGGAGAGCCTCGATGGGGTGGAAGCTGGGCACGACAGACCGGCAACAATCTCCTCGACAAGCCGATTTCGGTCTTGTTGCGTGTATTGGAAAGAGTTACCGGAAGGGGAGCAACCAGCTCGACCTCGAGCCTTCGAGTGAAATCGCTCTTTCAGCTCACTGATCAACTCTTCTTTCACATGCGCTGTTGCTGTCTCAGTTATGTGCCCCAGACTTTTGAGGAAAACTATCACTTCCATGGCACTCACACCTCCACTCACCAATCACCTAACGATTCGATTAAACCTCCGGATCGCGTAAACAAGACGTCAATTAGATGCGTTCTGCTGTCAAAATCAGGTTAAGTGCCGATAGAGTCATGAGCTGGCTGCCATTGAGGACGCAAGTCACTGATTACATCTGCTTTGTTATAAAACGAATGTGATGTTTGGCAGGTTCGGCGAAACTGACGGATTCGCGCGCTAAGGCTCCGAAGCAGATCCCAAAAGCAGCAAACGCCTCGCTGGCTAGGCGAGGCGTCAACTGGGAGTTCTCATGCTGATACATTACAAAAAAAGAAATCGCTCTCAAATAGGAAAATTACTGACTGTCTTTCAGTAATCAGGAAGTCCGTTGCAAACATTAGCAAATGGAGGAACATAGAAAAGACTATGACATGTTATTCTTGACAAGCGCATTATGACAAGCAAGCTCGCCTGGGGCGACAAGATTGGCGAAGGCAAAATCAAGTATGTATAAACAAATTTACTGAGGCGGACTAGATGTCGTCATCCTTCAATCCGCAGACCAAAGATACTCAGCAGAGTAACGAGGCTGCTTCCAGTTCAATCAAGCAAGACAGATTGGAAGATCGAATTAAACAGCTCGAGCAGGAGCTGTCCTATCTTCGCATGGTCCAGGCTCGCAAGATGGAACCTAAGCTAGGTGAGCCTACTCCACCGAACTGTATCAAACCGGCCACTCTCAACAGGCAATTTCAAGAGCAGATTCTCATGCTCACCGACGCCATGCCGCACATGGTGTGGATTTCGGATGCCGAGGGTAATTGCTCGCACGCAAACAACAGATTCTACGAATACACAGGCATCCTTGCCAGCGAGGATGACGGTTGGGCCTGGGTGCAGGCATTGTATCCGGACGACCTGCAAAAGGCCCTGGAGATGGGCAATGAAGCAGCCCTGGAAAATAAGACTTTCTCGATGGAACTCAGATGTAGAGGCAAAGACGGTGTCTACCGCTGGCACCTGATGCACAGCATTCCATTTTTCGATCCTGATTCCGGTTCCACCAAGTGGTATGGAACTACCGTCAGCATTCAGGAACAAAAAAGCATCCAGGAACAGTTGAGACAGTCGGAGCAGCTCCTGAGCTTGATGGCTGATGCGATCCCACACATGGTCTTTGCCTCCAGGCCGGATGGCGTAATAGATTTTTGGAACCACAGGTGGTTTGAATACACAGGTCTCTCGCAGCAACAGAGCAGCTCCGATGCATGGCAGCTTCTCATCCATCCCAAAGACAGAGAGAAGTACCTGTCTGAATGGCAGATGTCGCTTGAATCAGGAGATACGTTCGAAGTCGAGTTTCGCCTCAAACGCGTTGTCGGTCTCAACTCCTCGTCGGCTAACAACGGCTACCTCTGGCACCTCGCGCGGGCAGTCTCCATGCGAACTTCAGGAGGAGAGATCGTTCGATGGTTTGGAACATGGACGGATATCGAGGCCCAGAAATGCGCATCACCGAAGACTCAAGAAACCAAGACAGTAGATCAAAACCCGCACCAAAGACTTAACGACTGACACCCGCAAATTCGCTGAACAGCGGCGACATCGGCGTACCTTGTTCGCGAGATCGCAAAACGACATCGTTGCTTCAGCCGACCTCTGGCACCTCGCGCGGTACTGACTATGCGACCAAGAGAGAGTGCGTTCGATTAAAGAACTTGCTCGATCGAGGCCCAGAAGTGCTTGTTTAGCTGTTTTAATGCAGCCAAAACATCAGTCCAAAACCGACACCAAAGACTAAAGTAAACAACAACATGAATGGCAAAAGTCTTGCCGAGCCATCGTTCGAATTGTATTTGTAGAGCATGGAACCTCCTTGCGCACGAGGAAGGCTTAAAGCCGAGTCCGCGCGTCAAAACATGACACAGTGCGAGCTTGAGGCCCGCGCATACTCAGACAGGGTTTCAAGCGTTCAGAAGAAACGATCGAAAACTGCACCTGCATCCCGACCAGAGACCGAAAAATTCGTTTGTTGTGATGGGACAGATATTCAGGCTAGACGTGCAATAAAAGGACAAGTTCCATATCTCGGCCAACCGTTTTTACAAAAATACAATTCGGTTGAACCTGGAGCGAAAAGTAATTAGAAAACCAGGGGAAATTTGATCGCAAAAGACTCACCAACAGCGCAGGCAAAAAAGGAACATCAGAGAGATTACGGATCAACAATACGACTCGCACACATCAAGCAACTCGTCACCTCGATCCGCCAAGCTCGTTACATTTCCTTACATTAGCACAAAAAACGAGGGACTCCAAATTGTTCCTAATTTCCGTCTATTGCACCATTTGAGAGACTTTTTCCCAAGCGAGTGAAAACTGGCCTGCCACTTTCGGGGGAGGTGATTCATCAGTCTGATGTTTAGATTAATGAGTAACAATGCTTCAAGAATTCAGGGATAAGGTATAGGAGGGACATTGGAGCAGGAAGAAGACAAAGACTTTCTTGTATTGGCATTATGTGAAGTGGTTAGAGAGTGTAGAAAAAACCTCAATCTCTCCCAAAGTGAATTGTCGCGGCGCAGTGGTTTGCATAGGTCATACATTGGTGATCTGGAGCGAGGCGCCCGAAACCTATCTGTGAAAAACATGTGTAAACTCGCTCAAGCGTTGAACATGACAGCTACCGATCTCATGCAACTGGCTGAGACTAAAGTCGGTACGAATGGAAATTCTCCAGCCAATCAAGGACCCAGAGCGCAAATCAACGCATATTAGGTCGGAATATGCGGGGTCTCGATCACAGGGCCCATGTTTTGCAACTCAGGTAGCGGCACGAGCGCACCATATTTGATACCACGGCAATCTGCAGTTAAGGTCTGCAGATGGCCGTGTTACAAATATGGATTGTTCGAGCGCGTACTGCAGCAACCCGACGCGCCCACTTCGCCCAGGAGGAACCTCCTGAGCAAGGATACATTCAATTGATTGCAGGGACTGGCTGTTTGAGCACAGGAACGTTGACACAGAATGAACGGACAAAGTGATGGATTGACCTGATCTCTGAGCCAGAGAGCGAACTGCTCATAGGGCCCCAAGTTAGTAGAAACCGATGCATCGACCACGTCGGCCGCCGGAACTGCTTGCCTTAACTTGCCTTCTAAACTTAAGGAGTGACTGTCCGGCTCTGCGCAACAGCCGCGGTGCTCCTTCTCCTCGAGCCCTGTGTCACGTTTGACTTCATTCATTTGGGTAGAACCACTTTTGAGCAGATCCGTTCTCGGCTCATAACCTGAAAGTGGCTGAAGCCGCCAGGCAGGTTCTTGCGCGGCACTTTCAGACGGACGAGGGATGCGCAGACAAGCACCGGCACTGGCGTTGTCGGGCACAGTTGTCTCGTGGCAACAATCCGCAGCGCTAACCGCAGATGGTGCAATCATGAAAATCAGCATCACGATGATCGTTTCGAGCAAAAAACCTTTAAGCCTTGTAGGTTCCTGCATCTCTCTTACATGAATATGAGCCGAACCAATGCTCGGCATCATGCCCAATGCACTACTGCCTAACGAATGCAATTTTTCAATTTGAAAAGTCAATGCAGTTTAGAATCCTAGTGGAATACCAAATATGTGACAGCGAGGACAATGCAACCCCCCGCCAAAGGCAGCATTGGCGCCTACTCGGAGAACAGCGCGCATAACTGCTGCACCGGCTGATGCACCGGCTTGCTTGGGTGGATTCTGCGGAGTCTGTCCGAACTGACCGGCTTGCGGCAGCAAGGGAGGGTTTACATGCGGTGTGAATCCGGTGTTCATGCTTGAATGCAGTTGAAACGGCGTGCCATTTTGTTGCGCCACTGGCGCACTCTGATACGGAGGCAAGTAAGCATCCTGAGGTGTAAACTCAGGATGCTCCACACTCAAGAGCGGAATCTCCGGGCTGCCGATTGGCGCTGTGAATGCTCTTGGCGGATGAACGAATGCGTCAGGCGATGATGAGAGTTTCGTCTCCATTGCCACCACGGCCTCTTTCAACTCTTTGTCGTCGGAACGCATCGCCAGTCCGGCGCGATAATGACCAAGCGCGGCGACGATATCACCGCGTCCCTCTGCGATCGCCCCGAGATTGAAAAAACCGTCTGCAGCGTTGCGCGGATCCACTGCGATTGCTTGTTTGAAGAGTTGCTCGGCTTGATCTCTATGCCCACTGCGATGCAGCTTGGCGCCCGCTTCCAGTAATTCCTTGGCGCGCTGGCTAGAGGCATTCCCTTTGGCATTGGTAGACAACTTGATTGCCTCCTTCGCAGATGGATTCTGACCCCTTTGCGCCGAAAGCTGTTTCAATTGCATTGTCTTCGGCTTAGTCGGCGTTGTTTTTGCCATAGAAGGGTGACAGCACGGAAGCAAAAGCGTAACCAAGACAAAACAGGCGAGTTTAACCTGCGCGACAGGTTTCCCCTTCCTATGTGAACGCTGCATTATTCTCATACATCAATCACCAGAATTTCAGCCATCTACCTATATATTCCCAATTACTAATTTCGACTCGTATTTAGGGGGGCTAAGTGTAGATCACTGCCATTCGATGAATGTAGAACAACTTCAAGCAGCAAAACTAACAGCATAGAGCAATCATCTAGCAAGCCGGACAGGTTACTACGGGAAGAACACTGGTGCAACTCAAGGTTTGCCTCGGGCCTCTAATAGTGATCACATCCAGGACGTTTTGTCGAACTGATCCGAAATACCTGAGGATACTACCATCCGATGCTCTTCCATCAACGCTCTGTTAATCAAATTCAAGCCTTCCTCGAGCTCACGGACGAACTTGATGGCGGAAAATGTGTCCGGAACGAAAGCAGGGTCGATCTCAAACCACTCCGGATATTCTTTAAGATGCTGTTCGAACAATCTCGCCCATTTGCTTCCTACCCCCAAAACGATTGCATGAGGAAGATAGCGGCTGAAAGCCTCCGGCTCTTCTCCTGCCAGGGTCTTAATCTCAGCGCTGCCACTAGTGACGTTCTGCTGGAAAATTTGAGCCTGGCGCAGGGCAGTCACTCCCGCTGCCGTTCGCTTAGGCATGGCACCGGCAGCAGCCAGGAGAATAATGCCCGAGATAACCGTGCCGATTGCAGTAGCCTTGCCGCCCAGGTGCATAGCAGACGCTACCAGCAAGGCGATGCCGACGGTTACGACTGCCGCCCCTACTGTAGTGAAATTCCGCCTATCCACTTCCGGATCTCGCTCGAACTGTTTTTCAGTCAAAAGCGCCTGGTAAATCTCGTGCCGCAGAAGCGGAATGTAACTGGCAAAGTCACCACGCAACGCTGTCAGATAGGTTGTCTCAGAAAGCCCGAACAGGCCTGAAAGGAACAATTGTTCGTGTGCCTTGAGCTCTTTGTCGGTCGGCTTTTTCAAAAGCGTGAACTGGAAATCTTTGTTTGACAAATATAAGAGCCCGTTAAAAGGCACGACTCGAATCTTGATGAAACCTCTCACCGCCAGATCCATAACTGTAGAGACGACATCGGAGAGATCACAACTCTCGTCGATCAAAGTACCGAGCTCAGCTGGGGTGAGATAGTCAGGTGGTCTCCATGTAAGCGCAGCAGCCTTGACCGGACCAGGATCCCTGCCGTAGAGGAACCAATAACCGGTCAAGATAATCACGACCGCCACAGGCAATACAAACACCTGATAAATGGACTGCAAATTCCAGACAAACTCTTGCAATACCGAGGGTAATACCACACTGCCTCGCGGCATATCGGCAACTATAATTACTCCATCACCGGAAGAGAGATTTGTGGTTCTGAACAGGATTTTTCCGGAGTCAAACACAGGCGGATCCGTCCCAGGATTTCCACCGCCGGTGGTGGAGATGCTGTGCACTCGAACTTTGGAAAGGTCGACGCCCCTGGGCATTTGCACCTCGGTCTCCACATGTTTTATTGGATACGACCACTGGTTTCCGGATACGTTGAGGTATAACTGCGGCGCTCCGGAGATGAAGTTGACGGCTCGGTGGATCTCGTAATCGATGGAGAATGTATGCTCCACATTACCTAGTTTGTCCGCCACGTCGCCCGAAACGGCAGGAACGCTGATCGCCATATACAGCTCTCCGCCTGCCGCCCAATCGCTGGAAGTGATTTTTGTCTTGCCACCATCGCACGAGATACTCCTGATGCGAACGGCGACCTCATGGTCGACGCCTTTTATCGCGTAGTGAAGCGGAAGCACTCTGTAAAACTGGTGCTTGGATCGGTCCGACCCATAGGAGATTTTTATGGTCTCGACAACATCCGCATCACCAGAGGGCAGAACATTGATGGAGCTGTTAAGGCTCTCAATCGCTGCTTGACTTTTGGCTTGGGCGTTCGCATCGCCGCTTGTCGCCAGAAACAAAACAATAGTCAAAATCGAACACAGTAGCGCGAGATGCTTTTGAGAACGGACAACGCTTGAGATCTGAGAGTGAATTGACATGAAAGTTCCATGGTCGACATCGCGGCCATTATAGACAATTCAAACCTCAAGTAGAATCAGCTTTTTATACCATTGCGTTCTTGCCTGAGTCCAAGTCGGAGCGTGCTTTGAGATAGTTAGTTTTTTGCGGTCTTCCGCTCGACTGCAAACCTGCAATGGGTGCGCTTCTGAGTATCGGCACCACCCATGCAAAGCGATGCTACGATTCAGGCCTAATGGCTGGAGGTCATTTTGACGCTCGATTATTCGAGTGTCCGCTTTTTGCATCCTCATGAGTCTTTAGAACTTTACGACACTTCTCCCCGAATCGAGAGGTCCAGATATGAAGAAAGTCAGATATGCAGTGGCAGGTTTAGGTCACATTGCTCAGATTGCAGTTTTGCCGGCGTTTAAGCATGCCAGCGAGAAATGTGAGCTCACC
>CAYTDR010000225.1:0-9782 GCA_964436185.1 uncultured Candidatus Obscuribacterales bacterium
AATTGCTAATCGGCAGCAGTGGCTCAGCCTCGTGGATGCAATCAATCGCTGGTCTCCTGTGGCTCCGGAAGGGTTCGATCGAACACTCATGGATACGCTCTCTGCCGACCGCGACAATCCTACATATACTATGCTCTGGCTGGAGGCACTTTCAGCGCCGCCCCGAAGAGAGAAATTTCAGCCACTGTCGAACGGTTCAAATCTGCGGCAAGGCCGATTCAAAATCGTTCGCACAATTGGCGGAGGAGGACAAGGGAAAGCGTATCTTGCCGAAGACTCCAATTCGGGCGGGCAAGTGGTTCTGAAAGAGTACATCCTTCCTGTTTACGTGGACTCCAAAGCCAGACGACAGGCAATTCAAAACTTCGAGAATGAGGCAAGAATCTTAAATCGACTCGATAATCCTGGCATCGTTAAACTGCTCGACTTTTTCATCGACGATCACAGGGCTTATCATGTCCTCGAGTATATCGACGGAGTAACACTCAAGTCTATTGTTGAAAAGCAAGGTCCTGTTTCAGGAGAGGAAGCCATTGCATTTACAGACTCTCTCTGCGACATTCTATCGCACCTGCACAATCAGTCACCGCCCATAGTGCATGGAGATTTTACACCGGACAACTTGATTCTGACTAGCGGCGGCAAATTGAAGTTGATTGATTTCATGGTAGCGCGACAGCAATCAGAGATCTCCAATACAAGTATGTCGATCGTCGGGAAACATTCCTATATGGCACCGGAGCAGTTTCGAGGTCAACTCTCTACTCTGTGCGACATTTATGCACTTGGTTGCACAATGTATTTCATGATGGTCGGGCAGGACCCGACACCGCTCAGCCAACTGTTCCCAATCATAGAGAGGGATGGAGTCTTGCCGGAATTGGACGAGATTGTCTCGAAGTGTACCGCACAAAGTCCAGGAGAGCGCTTTTGCTCTGCCGAAGAAGTTAGACATGCCCTGCAGAGAATCGAACCGCCGTCGCTCGGGGATTGTTCCGACGTTTCGACAAGTTCCGCAGAATGAGGCGACGATTCTGAGAATCGTTTGATGCAGCCAATACTCAATGCAAGCTCTGGCCAGTGCTTAACGCCTGCAGAACGCGTCTATATTTAGGTATCACAAACGAAACAGAACTAAATCCAGCGAAATACTGGCAAAAGACTAGCACTACAGGTAGTATCGAACTAAGAAGTAAGATTCTCAATTCTTCCACTCAAATAGATCGATCTCACAGAAATCTTGTCAAGGATTATTTTAGTCACCAACACTAATCCTTTACCTCTATTGTCAGTAATACATATTGACAATCGTACATTGGGCGCCGATCAACATGTAGAATGAGGTACCTCATCGAGGCACATGTTTGTGCGTTCCAAGCTCACACCGCTGACTACCTCCGCTGCATCCGATGATGCTGTCCACGGAATTGAGCGCCAAGCAATAACGCCGTCAGTCGCAGCAGCATATATCGTCTGCATTCTTGTTTGGGGTACAACCTGGTACGCAGTGCGGTTGTGTGTCCTTCCCGGTGCATTCGAGACGTTTACTGCATTGAGTCTGCGTTTTATCATAGCCATGTCATGCCTGGGTCTTGTTTTCCTTTCGGGCATCGGCAAGTTCTCGCGACCGACCAAACAGGCACTGATCTGGACAGCAGTCTGCGGCACCCTGTCAGTGTGCAGCTTCATGCTCGTCTACAATGCAGAGCGGTGGATTTCTGGTGGATTGGCAGCGATTATCTCCACAACGACACCACTGCTGACTGCACTTCTTGTGACATTGACCGGAGTGGAGAAGGTTTCGTCCAAAACAATCGTCGGCATTCTGCTTTCTTTCGTCGGAATCATTCTGATCTTTCAGGAACGCCTGTCAGTCTCGATCGATCAAGCAAACGGCGTTGTCATGCTCTTCTTCTCAGTGCTTCTAACTAGCCTATCCGGTGTGATACTAAAAAAATACACTGGCAATCAAAGTCCACTCACATCCACTCTCATCCTCACGACTGTTGCCGCAATATGCTTCACGACACTGGGAGTGGTGCTTGAAGGTCCCGTGCTGTTCACCCAGTCGCTGCCCACAGTGCCCTTTCTGGCAGCAACCTATTTGGGAATAATGAGTTCGGTGGTAGCATTTGTCTGCTGGTTCTATCTTTTGAAGCGAGTCAGCCTGATGGCATTGACCTCGCTCGTATTCTTCCCGCCTATAATCGCATTGGGAGTTGACGCTCTCTTCGAGAGGCAGGTGGTGCTCTCGGGAATGACCTATCTCGGGATCTGTATCACACTCCTGGGCGTCGCCTCACGGCTGCTCAAACGCAAAGCAGATTAACCACATCGAGGCTGTAACTCAAAGCCAGCCCCGAGTTCCTGCTGTTCTTAATAAACATGAGCGAAATTGCGCTTAGCAAAGTATGTTCGCGTGGAAAGAAGAGTATGTCCGCGATCACGGACGAGCCAAGCCTCTGAGCATGCACGAGAAGGACAGCCGACAGTGAAGGAACCGATAGTAAGCCCCGACTCTTCAGTTGCTCCCGATCAGGAAGATCAAGTCTCGTCGTTGCCTGTGATCAATGCTCAAGCCGCTCCTGTACCAGGAAAAAAAGGTCACCAGATTACGGATGCGCAGATTGAGGAAATCACCAATCGGGTTCTGAACAACCAGCGCGTCAGAAGGTCCTTGTTTCCCTGGGGTCGCATCAACATCGACAGACGCATGCCATTCCTGTGCGTTTATCGCAGAACCGAGAACCACTTTGACGGAGACGAAAAGTTGGTGATGGGGGAAGCGGCGTATTTAACGGCTACGGCTGCGGAAGAGCACCATGCACGAGTGAAAAAATTGGTATCTTCCCTGGCCACGGATCTAGCCACCGAAAGTGGTGCCTATCTAATCGTCGAAGTGTGGGTAAAGCCATACAAGATTACCGAAGACATGCCCGAGTCGCCGCCACATTTTAGAATTATCCGACCTCCTCTGGGCTATCCCCAGGCTAATGTCGATTCTCTAGATCGAGCTCTTCGCAGAATTCGCGTGCAGAAGCAACCAGCCGAGGTAGAGATTATAACTCGCAAAGAGTTTTATCCCGAAGGCATAGAACCGCTTCTTTCCAGAAAAAAATGTGTCGACAGCAATGTGTTCATCCTGGCCATTGAAGTCTTCGACGTCTACCGCGACTCTGTCACCGGTCATCTATTTCCAGCCATCAGACAGAAGATCCTCCGAGGTCTTTCCAGCTCAATTCAGAAACTTGTATTCGATTTCACGCAGGGACACACGACCTATCATCCGGCTAACTATCAGTCCCTGGGAAAGAGAAGCTTCGTCAAAGCCGTCTGGGATATAGACGGTCAACTTGCCTCGCTGGGGGAAGCCTTCGACCTGCTCCTCGCCGTCACACCGACCAACGCAGGTGAATCGTTCCAAGAGTTCAAAGCACACAGTTTCGAGCGCGAACCCGAGTTTCTCTATCGACCGGTGGCAGTCGAACCAGCAGCGCTCAAGAAACAACTCTATTCCATAAACATTGAAAGAGTGGAAGACCCGACTATGGCGAAGTTGTTCTTCGCTCAGCAACGGGCTCTCGACAGTCGCATGACACTGCTTATAGATCGAGGAACACATAGGTTTCTCTACGAGAGCATACAGCTATTCGGCAGGCCCTCGGCGGAACACGTGCAGCTTTCCCGACACCTGCTCTGTAATATTCCGACGCCGGAAGTTAAGGCAGACAAACAAGCAAATGGTGAGAACCGACTGATCTCTGCTGTTGATTTCTTCCGCGAAGCTGAGGAAGAGATGAACTATTATCGAAGACTACAAGCTGACTTCCAGGCAAAAGCGGAGCTGCGCGGTGACATCGCCGGTGTAATGGTATCAGAAGGAAATTTGCTTATCGGAACCGATTCAAAAATTGAGCGAGTGAGAGCCCATGCACTTTTGCAGCATGAGGTGGGTACTCACATTCTCACGTATTACAATGGACAGAAGCAGCCGTTCCGACAACTAAAGAGCGGTATCTTCGGGTATGAAGAACTGCAAGAGGGTATGGCCGTGCTGTCTGAATACCTTTGTGGTGGATTGACTCGCTCCAGAATCAGAACGTTGGCCGGCCGTGTCGTCGCCGTGCAAATGATGATTGATGGTGCCACTTTCGTAGAGTCGTTCAGAGAGATGGTAGACAGATTCAAGTTCGAGAACAAGACGGCATTTCATTTACTGATGCGTGTCTATCGCGGCGGCGGATTCACTAAAGATGCGATCTATTTGCGTGGCTTGGTTTGGCTGCTCGACTATTTCCGCGGTGGGGGAGACGCCGAGATTCTTTTGGTTGGGAAGTTTCCGATTAGCCAAATCAACCTCGTGCGCGAATTGATGTGGAGGAAAGTTGTTAAACCTCCTGCTCTTTTGCCACGGTATATGCACATGGAAGACACTTCGGCCCGAGTAGAAAAACTCTATCGCGGACTTAGTATCGATGAGCTGGCTCAGACGGTTCAGTACTGACCTTCGCGCCTTTAAGCGACATCTTCATTGACACTGCAGCTCCTACGGTTCGTCCAATATTCTTGTCGAGCAATTGAACGGTTAGGCTGAACTAGCAATTCGCAGCCAGTCTCGTGGTTGGATTGTGTCGGTATTCTTTCTGCTCGTGGTTCTCTCAAGGCTTAGAAAGAATCCGGATCGGTTCGCCATCCATAGAAGCCCGGCCAATCAGTCAAGCGTCGCATCAGCTTAGAACCGACTCATCTTTTGTGGCAAAGAGTGGCGAACTAACTCGTGTTAGACAGGATCATCTCGAGTAAAAATTGTGTGAGGCGGAATTCCCAAAAATATGTAGCGAGGCGCGAGAATATTGACTTCCCACCGTTGTCAGTGATCTCGCCGAGTTGTTTTGGATCTGGTTATGAGAACACTCCAATAATCATCGACCTGGGTTGTCGGTAAAATCAAGAGGCTTGAGCCAGGTATACATCCATGCGATTATTGGCTTACTTACTCATCCTCCTGCTCGTATCAACATCATCTGCGAGCGTGCGGGCCGCCGATTCGGCGACCGAGCAGACTTTGCTTGGCTATGAACAGAAATATTTCGGACGCGGCTTCAATGCCAACCCCATGGAACAGCGATTGAGTCGCCTGGAAAAGCTGGTGTTGGGCACTGTTGGTGAAGGCCCCGCAGAAGAGCGGATCAATCAGCTCTCAGCAAGTATCAGTACTGAATCAGATGATTCGCCTGCTCCAGCCGAAAACGTACCAGGCACCCAATCAGCCGACTCACAGACCGCTGAAGCCGGTAGCCAAACCGATCCTGAAGAGCAGGCAGGTTCCGCCGGTGGTGGGCCCGGCGACGATACCGTCCCTGGTACCGATGATCCGTATCCACGCATCGGAGCACTCGAGGCTTCTCTCCTCTACGAAATTTATCCTCAAGATGAGCTTAACAGCCGCCTGACCCGGATGGAGCAAAAGGTATTCGGTCACACCTCCGACAAGTTGGAGCTCAGTGCAAGAACCGACGCACTAGAGCAATACGCAGAAAAGAAGACTGGTAAACGGCTCTTCACTCCAACCGCGGACCAGCAAGATGCGGTCAACGACGACGGAAGAACCCAAATGGCACAGGGTCAAGGATCAGCACTACCCAAAATTGTGAACATGCTGAGCACGGCTTTTCTCGGCGGTGCGCCCGGTTTCGCCGGGGCCATGGCCAACGCGGGCATGGCAATGGCCGGACCAGCAGTTGGCGGCGTCGGGATGGGACCTGTTCGAGTGAGACAGCGAGAAACGGCTCAAGCTGAGCAGGAACCGAAACAACCTGTGGCTCGACCGGAAGATCCTGCCATTTTCGAGCTGGCACCGCCAGCGAGTGATGCCAAACTTCTGATAAAAGTAGGCTGGTGTGAGGTACGCATGTTCGGACAGACGGCGGCTGCTTTGCACCTCCCCGAGCGTCTGGAGAAAATCAACACGGAACTCAATTTCCAACCTGGAAAACCGGGAATCTGGCTCATGGATCATGTTGATGCCCTGGTTGAAGCGGTGCACTCTCGCTCGACGACCTCGATCGGAATGACACCGACAACAGAGAAGAAACCGGACGACGATTACAACGAGGCCGATACGCTTCAATAGCGATCGAACGGCCGAGCAAAGGAAGCCGCTGAACCATTCGTGGTGTCAATACCAAACCAATGGCGATGCCGATTCGGCGAATTTGGTTATCGAATGCAGTACGACTCAATGGGGCACCGGATGGAGTGGCAAAGACATATTCGCTGTCGATGAATCGCCGTTGCGGCGCGCCGCTGATGTTGAGACCTTCAACAATCGGATTACTGGTGTGACATCGAATGGTTGTACTCCGGCATGATTGAACCTCCTGGAAGAAGGTCGTGAGCTTAACGAACGCTTTCGACTAAAATGTGACCACAATCAACAGTGTTTATTGGCAGGCGATTCGGCGATTTCTTCTATCAAAAAACAAATAGAGGTCTGTCTGGTAATTTCTCAAATCGTTCCGGCGAAAACTGATACAGACGTGCCGGTCGGTGAGAAACCTCCTGCGTCAGCTCATCAAGCTCTTCGACGCAGCCCGTGGACAAGAATTTCTTGCGAAAATTGCGGTTGTCGATCTGTCTTTCCAGAACGATCTCATACACGTCTTGCAATTCACGCAGGGTGAATTTTGGTGGCAACAAGCTAAACGCCGCAGGCGAATACTCGATTTTGTTCTGCAGTCTCTGACGGGCGACCGAGATGATCTCTTTATGATCGAATGCCAGGACTGGGAGCTCGCTTGCAGGCCACCATGCCACACCACTGGCGTCAGTACCGGCTTCCAGTCTCACTTCCGTCGTTCTCAGCAAAGCCAGATAAGCAACAGTTACGACCCTGCCGCGGGGATCACGACCGCTGTCTCCAAACGTATAGAGTTGCTCGAGGAATATATCCGCGACATTCGTCTCCTCGACCAGCTCACGGTAGGCAGCAGCGTCGAGGGTTTCGTCTGTCTCGGCAAGGAAACCTCCAGGCAATGCCCAGGACGATCGAAATGGATCGTACTTTCTCTTGATCAGAAGGATCTGAAGAGCACCCCCCTCGATGGCGAAGCCAACTATGTCGACTGTGACCCTGACGCCCGTCATTCGTACGCTCATGCCTCTTGAATCTATCCTCCATAGGGAGAATAATTCTCAACTATCTACGCTGTTATCATAGCAGAATAATCGTAGATTCTACGCAAAGTAGCGCAAGCCGACTCCGTACAGACGTACAGAATGAATTCCGGCGAGATCAACTACGCACAGCAAGGGCAACTACCGCGCTGTAAATGTTCGTCCCAATGAATACTCGCTCTAGATGATTGATTGACACCAGGCGCGGTGCGCCAGCCATTTTCCATCTCTTGAACGCGATTGCGATTAGCCTGATTGTTCGTCACTATTCGTCCGTCAAGACCGCGAATCATGGTTGGAACAGGACGATTTCTACCGTCTCGAATCTGCATGCCGGTGCCGTCAACCTGAAAGCCATGGCGGGCGTTTATATCGGATTGATCCCATTCTCGCGCAGCGCGGTAGAGACTCTGGTTTCTGTCCCACAACATCCGAGGGTTCTGCAATAGCATTGACAGCGCCTCGGCATGAGCTTCGACGGCATTGGTGAAATATTGAGTGCAAGGTCGGCGATCCGGTGCCATGCTGTCATACATTTGTCTATTCGTTCTGGCTCGACCCGCTTCTGTGATCACTGTTCCGCCTACGACAGGTTGCCAACGCAGTTCTGAGGACCAGTTGTTGCTGGAGTCTCGGACGCGAACACTATCTGACTGCCAGAGATTGCCGTCTCTATCGCGCAATCTATTTGAGCTGGTGCCGTTCATCTCGAAACCATAGAACGACAGAATATTATTAGGGATAGTTTGTACGGAATTATTTGTCCAGCGTCTTGCTTGCAGATGGTGAGCTATCTCGTGTAGCGCTGTGCCCTGAAAAGCCTCCCAGCCGTTACTTGCCAGACTGTTACGAGGTCCGAAGTAAATCTGTGGCGCACCATTCAAACTCGAGTGATACCATCCCCACTCAGTCACTCTCGATCCTTCGCCGGCACCGGAGATAAAGTTAAATCTCATGCCGCCGAAATCCACATGAGAATATCTTTGCAGCGAGCTCTCCAGCTCCTGGAGCTCAGTCCTCGAGGGCAAGCGAAGTACAGTTGAGGCCTGCCTGCTCTGCCCATCCGCGGAATTCTGGTAAGAATACGAATAGGTTTCTCCGACCTGGCCGAAGGAGACGTTGTACTGTCTGCCAATTCGTTCCATCTCTGCGCGGACTTCGGCATTTTGGCGGGAACGGTAATTGATCTCCACTTGCCCGGTTTGGTCTGTCCTGACCACTTCGCCTCTTGCATTGATTGCCAGTGCTCCCTGCCAGGTACTTTCGCCGGATGACCAATTTCTTCCGTCGCTGCTTGTCCAGGTTCGATCTCTGACAAACTGACGGTGCCCGTTGGCTTGCTCGGTCAGCGATATTGCCTGGCCGCTCTCCGTCTGGATGCTTCGAGTCAGTGAGCCGTCACTCCTCATAGTAAGAGTAACACCGGATGCAGTGCCTCTCTGGACGAAGTTGCCATCGCTATCACGACTTATTTGACCGTGCCAGATGTCGCGATCGTTGCTGCCACGCCGCACCCACGTCTCACCATTTCGGCTGTCCCATTCTCCTGATTCATCCCTGTAGTAGCTGCCGACGCCGCCGCGAGCTCTCAGCGTAATCGTTTGTCCTCTGTGGTTGAGCGTGTGAGAAACCTCTTGCGGTGCTGGTGGTCTCTGTCCAACTCTGTCGACAAGATTAAAGAGGTCGTTCAACTGCTCATTAGACCTACTCCTGCCATTTGTATTCAGCCAGTTGTCCGTACTGCGCGTGTCTGCGACCCCGGAAGCTTGGCCTCGCGTCCCAGAAGAATCTGCCTGGACAAGAAATAACGGGCGGCTCAAATCTAGAGTGCCGGGCTCCTCGCCTCTGGGTTCAGACGTGGTCGGCCGACGACTCTGTATGTCGGCCGAAAAGCATTGCTCAGAAATGATTGAATCGATTGACCGGAACGAATCGATTGCCGAAGTTGTTTCTCTGGAATCTTCTTGTCTCACTTTACAGTTCCATAGGTGAAATCGTGTTCAAAGCACGAATGTACCAAAAAAGAGTCCTGACTTCGACCAGGAACATACGGGCAAATATCCACAGGCACTGAGCGTTTCCGCACACTGCTGATGTTCAAATGCACAGAAAACAGGAAACGAACGGCTTCCAATCTCGCAGCGGGTTGGTTCTCCAATCTCATCCCGAACCAGCCCAATCTTCCGAAGCGGAGCGCTCATGTAACGATACGTATATCGGCCGGCAAAGGTTTTTGCGTCTGCTGATAATCTTTGATTTTCCAGCCTTTTCGAGCTCCTTCAACGTTGCTTGTTCGTCAGGAAATCCGGCTCAGCGACAGGCGCCCAGGGAGGCAGATATGACGGCACTATCAGGAAATGACGTCTTACAGAAGAGGTTTCTCTAGCTCATGGATTTCATCTATGACTAAGGCATAACGATCGTCTTTAAATGCTAAATGGCCACTCTGAGCATTTGGCTCGATTTCCTCGGTACCCAAGTTCTCCATCGGCGCGTCTCCCTCAAGGAGCAACCTAATGTCCACTGAAATACTCATAATAGATAGCGACGAGGTTTTCGTCGCCAGATTGAAAGACTTACTAGAAAAAAATGGCGAGTTAATGGTG
>CAYTDR010000226.1:0-9754 GCA_964436185.1 uncultured Candidatus Obscuribacterales bacterium
TTTGTCGTGATACCGATCATCGAGTTCGAGCAGCTCCGTCGCCAATCAAAATAGCTCGAAGGATTTTTCAAAGAGTCGTCATGCATTCAGTCGGTATGCAACCTTCCGCCCTCTGCGTCTTCCTGCTCATTAGCAGACGCGGGACGTTAACTGTGGAAATTACTGGACTGAACGAATTCACTATTCGATTGGCTTTGTCGCCAATCAAAAACCATTCCAAAGGATCTTTCAATGAAACGTCATGCCATTCAGTTGGCCTGCAACATTCCTGCCATGTCTGTGAGTCTGGGAGTCGTCTTCCTCTTCACTAGAAGCGAGCAGCGAATTATGGAAATTACGGGAGCGGCTTGGCTCATCATGCTCGCTGCCATCATTGCAGGAATATTTGGTGTCTCCTTTTTGAGCCACTATCTCCAGGCATGCTGCGGCGCAGGTACAACTGGCAAAATTGTCAATTTCCTTACGCGGTTGGTGGGCTTAGCTATGATTTTTCCTGTTGGCTACTTGATTGCCACATGGCTTTGCCCGGACAACGTGATCAGCAATGATCCATTAACAGGATTCGCACTTGCGGCTTCACTCAGCACTGCAAACGTTATCAGCCAAGGGCTGGAGGAACTTTTCGTTCCTACACGCTATGAACGGAAATAAGCCGTACACATGACAACTAGATATCTGTGTTCGTCGGTTGGCAAATGTCGGGGTAGTCTTGTAGAGGCGAGGCATGCCTCGCCTCTACAAATGGATCATTGCCGATTCTTGTCTTCAAACGTGGCGGTGTCCGTTTCCTTTGGCAGTCTTTTGAAGTTTGTGATTTTACTATTTCTTATAGTTGTCTCGAAGTCATAAAAATGGTGCGCGGAAACCGGCAGGTAGACCGTCTGAATCGCCTTATCAAGGCGATTTCGAGACGGTCTACCTATTAATCCGGTTTTCTTACTTAAGCGGCAAAGCACCGCGGGCGATGGCAGCATCAAGAGCGACGCACGCCTTTCGGTATCCGTGTTCAACCATGTGCATAGCGGTTTCCCTGTTCAGTCCGAAGGACAGGGTACCCACAGCATCACAACCGCTGTTGATGATTGTGTGCTCCTTGTTGTATTTGACATGGTTGCGCATAAACTTGGAAGCCGCCACTTCCACTGCCTGGAAGAAGTATTCGGTGACGGTCGTCTCTCGCTTGGCCAACTGAGTCGCCAGACCCAGTCGGCTGATGATCGCCGGTCCGTCACAGAACTCTGCCGGGGCAGTGTTGTACACACCGCCGTCGACCAGCACTGTCTTTTCGGCAGCACCAGCGATGCGATTGAAGATCGTGCGGACGGTACTCTCGTTCGGGCATTGTGCTTCACCATGCCAGACCGGCTTCATGATGAAGGGAATGGCACAGGAAGCAGCCACGGCTACACCCGTATCGTACTTCAATCCCTCGAACAAGACCGGCCGAAGATGAATCACATCATAGGCCAGGATGCGCAGGTTCTTCCGAGGCCTGATATCGTACCTGGCCGAGACTTCCTTGAAAAAGCTGAGCAGGTCGACTTTACCGAACAATTGCACCCAGCTCTTCTTACGCCGACCAGTTCCGAAGGTCTTATCGTTGAAGTAGTCGAATTCGTCCAGCATGATGTCCAGGATGCTGTCCGGCTGGTAGCCGTTTTTGTACATCGATGCGACCACCGAGCCGATTGAGACACCGGTAACCTTACCGACGTTGACTCGCCGCTCTTCAAGCGCTTTCAAGACACCGATGTGTCCATAACCCTTAATCCCACCACCGCCAAGCACGAGTTCAATCGAGGGTTTACGGACCGACCGTCCCTCGTCAATCTTTCGATTCATGGTTGTAGCCCCTGACTTGGACTTCGCAGCCATACCGACGGATGGACCCGACGTATATGGGGCCTGCGTGCTGACACGGAAATGTTCTGGACTCAGTCGTCCACTAAGATCGGATTGAGAATCACGCTGTAACCGTTGGCGTCTTCGCGCCGACTGGCGAGAATTCTGCCCTTGTCCCACATCTCGAGAACAAAGCCCAGCGGAAGGCTCTTCATCTCGTGGTAGATGCCGTTCGGATTCACGAATGCAAAACCGAAGCGGTTATCGTAGAGCGAGTCCTTGGCACGGGCGTGGGCTCTGGCGATTGCCAGTTTGTCCAACGAGTACTGCGACGTCTCGATAAATGAGAGGAGATACCACATCCAATACCGGTTTCGACACTTGAGCGCCAGCAACTCCAGCGCTTCTGCGTCGAAGAGCACGCCACGAAGCTCCTCATCGTTTTTCGTCGGACCCTGATTTACTTCTCGGGCCGCAGACACAAGGTTGCTGAGCTCCGCCAGAACCACTTGCGGTTGCTCAATGTACGGTCTCGTGTCGCTAAGCGTTTGCATCTGAGCTTTCGCCGTCTCTCGAATCAGCGTGGAGATCTTCTTCACGTCAATGAACTTCGGAGGTTTGTTTCGGCTCCAGGTCATCGCCTGTTCTCCTTTGCCATTAGTCGTTTTGCAAGACAAAGACTGGAACGGATGATGCCGAGCACAATCCGTTCCAGGTCGCATACCGAAATCCATGCCGGATTAATTCCGGGCGTGGTATCGCATACAGTGCTGCAGGCACAGACGAGCTGTGCCTGCAGTCTGTCGCTTCGTTACGAGAGGTCGAACACTTCTCGCGGCTTGGGCACGACCACTTCCCATTTCAGCGCGTCGCTGACGTGCTTCTGGAGACCGGCGAGCGCGTCGGTATCACCGTGTACCGCCAGGGTCAGCTTCGGCTTGCGACGGAAACCCTTCATCCAGCGGATGGTATCCGAATAATCGGCGTGAGCCGAGAAGTCGGACATGAACTCCACCGTCGCCCGCACCTTGATGGTCTTGCCCTGGACGTTGACCGTCTTGGGAGCGTCGCCCTTCGTGGGCTTGCTCTCTTCGACCGGTCCTCCCTGGGCGAAACGCACGAGCGAGTGCCCGAGCGTACCGGTACCCTGGTAGCCGACGAACAAAACAGTGTTGTTGCGCCCGGAGAGCCGCTTGGCCAGGTGGCTGACGATGCGTCCACCGTTGGCCATACCGCTCGACCCGACGATGATGATCGGCTCGTTCTGCGCTTCCTGCAGCTTCGCCGAATCCTGCCAATCCTTGCAGACCGAGTATCGCGGCGTCTTGAACGGGTCCTTGCCGGCGGCGAACACAGCCCGAGTCTCGGCGTTGAGCAAGTTGGCGTGCTTGCGGTGAATCTCGGTAGCGCTGGCGCTCATCCGCCCGTCCAGATAGACGGGAATGCTGGGAATGGCACCGGATTCCATCAACTGCCGCAGATCATCAAGGACGACCTGAGCACGACCGACCGCGAAAGCGGGGATGAGGATGACGCCGCAACCTTCCTTGCCGTCCTTCTCGAGGGCTCGTTCGTACGCGCCCTTGATCACCTCCGCCATGTGCGCCTGCCGGTCTCGCACCTTGTGGAGCCGGTTGCCGTACGTGGACTCGACAATCAGGTAGTCAGCGCCTGCGATCTGCTTCATGTCCTGGAGGACGGGCATGTTGTATCGACCGATGTTACCGCTGAAGCACAGCGTGCGCTTGCGGGACCCACGCCCGATTTCGACGTTGACGACAGCGGAGCCGAGGATGTGGCCGGCGTCGGTGAAGGTGACTGCGATGTCCTCGAGCAGCTCGTGGCGCACGTTGTACTCGAGCGGCTTGAGATAAGCCAACGACGCACGCGCTTCCGCTTCGGTGTAGAGCGCGGTGAACTGCGGGGCAGGCGCCTCCGGTTGGACGGCAGCTTTCTTCGGGCGCTTGCCGGGTTTCGCCGGCTGGTCCGCTTCAGCCTCTAGCTGCTTGGCACGCCGCTTGTTGCGACGCTTCGCCTCTTCCTCCTGCAGGTAGCCGGAGTCCGGCAAGAGAATTCCCAGCAGGTCTTGCGTAGCCGGGGTTACGTAGACGGGGCCTTTGAATCCGTTCTTGATCAGCTTGGGCAGGTAACCGGAGTGATCGATGTGCGCATGGCTGATCACTGCCATGTCGATGTCGCTGGCTTTCAGGCCCTTGGGAAGCCTGTTTTGGAAGTCCGCTTTGGCCTCTTCGAGGTGCAAACCGACATCGAGGAGGAAGCGGAACGTCTTGTCTCGGCGAAAAACTTCGACGAGGTTGAGGGATCCAGTGACACCACCCGCAGCACCAAGCACGTGAAGTTTGACAATCTCTTCCCCGGTCCGGGCAAGCTCTTTTTGCTCACGTCTGTTCATGAGGCGTTCTCCGTTTTCTAACAGTGCAGACACGTAGACGTGTCTTGAAAAACTGCTATCACCAAGTCAGCCAAAACTCGAACTGAACAAGCCGTTGTTTGGACGGCTTATCTGGCTGGATTGGTCAGTATGTGCAAGAGCACATCGAAAGGAACAATCAGTAAAGCTGGGATAAGGTTTGGCTGGAAGGAAGGGGTGGAGAAGCTGCTTGAAGTTGGTGTTTTAGACTAACAGTTCCCTAAGCCATATCTCAACTTCTGCGGGCTGCCAACAGCCACCCTGTGGACAGTTCACACATGGTGCAATCGAACAGACTCAACAACTGCCCCAGGTTTGCGACCTGTCGCTTGTCAACATGATTCAACTTCGCAATATCTCAAGTTCGCCTGACAACAGACAGCAATGCCTTTTGCTTGATCGACGCGTCATCCGCTGAATCGGCTCTCCAACAGGATGAGCAGTCCTGAACGTCTGATTAGCCTCCATTGATCAGAGACAGTGGAACTAGAACATAACGTTGTTTTTCTTTCTGCTAACAAACTAGCTTACTGAAGTTCCTTCAATCCCTTTTTTTGAACGTCTAAACAAGCACCCTTTCCTGACTCAGCACCTCCAACAGATCGTTTCGGCTCACCGACGCGGCCTGTAACACATATGTCTGATTGGTGCTCGTTGTTCATCCCTCAAGCAGTTCGTTGTGGAGAGATTCACAACAAACCTGTTCTTGTCACCTACCGCTGCGGCGGTCTACACCCAACTGGCATCGCTTGATTGAAACAAGCGTTGCGACAGTTGAAACCAAGGAGCAGTTATGTTTCCCCTCCGGGACAACCTTCGTTGCCTCACGTTTCCACTGGTGACTGTTGCTATCATCATGCTCAACTGTGCGGCCTTCATTTGGGAAGCCGTCCTGTTGAACTCGCCTGCGGCCGATAGCTTCCTCACCTGGTTGATGGTTCCGCACGATTTCGTCTCTGCCTTCCAGAGCGGCAATCCACAGTTGATGCTGGCGGTCACCGTAACGTTGTTTTCTTCCATGTTCCTCCATGGTGGGCTCGCTCACCTGGCAGGCAACATGATCTTCCTCTTCACCTTCGGCAAGGCAGTGGAAGCGCGCCTCGGAGCAGTCCGATACGCCATCTTCTATCTGATTTGCGGTGTCCTGGCCGGTCTGGTTCATATCGCCAGCGACCCGGCGAGCATGGTGCCCACACTCGGTGCATCCGGCGCCATCGCCGGTGTCCTGGGTGCGTACCTTGTCCTCTGGCCGCGCGCTGAGATTACCGGACTGGTGGTGCCCTTCTTCATTGTTCGCATTCGCGCCTACTGGTTCCTGGCTGTCTGGATCGTCATGCAGTTCCTGCCGATCATCCAGAGCGGTGGCGACCTGACCGGTGCTGGTGTGGCATACTGGGCTCACATCGGTGGTTTCGTCGGTGGCATCCTGTTGGCTGGTATCGTTCGGCTGTTGTACCCGGATTCGTCCGTGTGCTACATCCCGGATGACTGCCCGCCTTGCGACGAGCCGCATACGGACGAATCCGATCGTCCCGCAGAGTAACTAATGCGGGCTCAACAAAGGAGCAAGCTGGCTGGAGGGCGTGGTGTCGAGTCTCTCCGCACCACCCTCTCTCGCCAGTCTTCGCTCCTTTTGGGCCTTTAAGAGATTTTCGCTGCTGGGCAGAAGTACCACGCCGACACATGGCGAAGGTATCACGTGAATCTAGAACTCACTCCTACTCCTTGCGTGATTCCACACAGAGGAGCTTCGTCTGAGGCACCGGAAAATACAATGGTGTCCTTCAAAACTGCAGCTTCGTACGGCGCTCGAATAATCGAGCTCGATGTTCGACTGACAAAAGATCGGCAACTGGCGGTAATTCACGACAGAACACTGGAGCGCACCACCTGCGGAAACGGGCTGGTGGAGAGCTTTACCATGGACGAGCTACGGACTCTGGATGCCGGCTATCACTTTTCTCCTGATGGACGTTCGTATCCGTTCAGGGGAGCAAACGTGACCGTTCCGTCGCTCTGCGAGGTTCTCTCGCAACTGCCGAAACAGTGTTTTTTGATTGAGCCGAAAGGCTATCAATTCGAACTGCTCACCCAGCTCGTCAACGTGCTCGATAGGCACAGCGCGCACGATCGAGTGATTGTCACACCCATCGGACTGAAGCATTCACTCACGCGTGCATTGCGAGCGCTTGACGGCAAGTTGAGAATCGGTCACTCAGCAACTGAAATCGGTCTCTTCCATGCACTTTCGCGCCTGCGGTTGAGCAGACTGTTCCCTGCTCGGGGACTGAGTTTTGAGGCACCGATGCGTAAATTCGGACAGCGCATAGTCACCGAGAGATTCGTGGCGGACGCTCATCACAAAGGCATCTCCGTATTCGTCTGGACCGTCAACGATATAGCGGAGATGGAAAATTACGTCGCCATGGGTGTAGACGGGATTATCACCGACTATCCCCAGCAATTGACCGCCTTGATTGACAGGATGAGGCGATCCGATCAGACGCCATAGGGAATTTCGTTTTCATGGCACTATTTAAATGACCTTCTAGCAGGATGGGTTGTCATTAGAAATTCGCGGTGGTTGGTGGAACATCCCTTTAAAACACCGCCTTGCATTAGCCAAGAACAACCGGCTGTCAACTGCTAGAGAGTTTTGACTGGACTGCCGAAACAGCGTTTTAGCGCCTCTCGATCAACAATTCGCGCACCCTGACGGAGTTCGCGCCAGCCATTGCCTTTATGAAAGCGATTTAGTTGGCTGTGATCGAAAACTAAGGTGCTTAGCCTGTAATACGAAATATCTCTCTTCCTATACTGCAAACATCGCTTGCGCTTATGTCTCAAATTCGAGGTACCCCAACTAATAATTAAAACCTAGCTTCTGAGACGTTTATGCAAGCGCATCAGCCCTACGAGAAACCACTTCAGGTTTCGGGGGCTCACGTCATCCAAACGCAGATAAGTAACTGGGAGTCGACATGCCTGACACAATCGCCTCGGTCTCCGTGCTAATCCTAGCTACCGGGGCCGCCTGTGTAGGTTTGATTTACTGGTTAAGAAGGACGATCCAAGTGGACCACGCCAGCAGCAACGAAGTAACGGAAGCGCAACGGAAACTCGAAGGACTGGAGCTCGAGCTCGGAGTCGCCGAGGATCTGAGCTACCCTCCGGCAACGCTGAATCACATTCAGGCGCAGGTCGAAGCCGCACGTATGGCACTCGACATCGCGCGCATTAATGCCGAACATGCCGAGAAGATGAAGGTGAAGGAACCCGTTCCCCACCTGTCACCCGTTCCTGGCGGAAATCCCGCACGCAAGACCAGCTTCTCCATCAAGAAGATGCGTGACGACGACGAAGATCGTTGATTCGATCGCCCAACAAACCTTCCTTTGCTCGCAACTAGTGAGAGCCCTTTTGTTACTCACGATTCGCTCAAGCGGATACTTTGACCGGCAAGGCCGCAAAGAGTCCCGCAGAGCGATTTTCGAAAGGAGCAGTACAATGCCTTTCGCGACTAAATCGCACTCTTCGGTGCCTCGGGCCGTTCCGGAGCACCTGGTATTCGGCAGCGGCGGATCCAAGGCCATTCTTGGCGGATGCGGCGCGGTGATTGCTTTCCGGATGTGTGGGTTGGATCATTGGAAAACCATCGGTGGTGTCAGCGGCGGCTCTGTCCCCGCGGTTCTGTACGCGCAGGGCTTCGACACCAAGACGCTGCTTCAGCTCGCCATCCAGACCGACTTCAACAGCTTGCTTACTCCTCGAACCGGGAAGCTCGGGCAACTGTGGGCGCTAGCCAACAAGTACCGCTACGAGAAGACTCTCCCGATCAAGGGCGTGTTCAGCACGCACAAGTTCGCCACCTTCGTCGACATGAACGTTCCGGCGTGGCCAGAGAAGTTCTGGACCGTCGCCGCTGCCGGCAACGATCAGGTCATGTTCACCAGCCACGGTGCCTTCCGCTACAAGAAGGACGGTTCGGTCGACACTCTGGCGACTGCGCCTCCGTCTGTCGGACTGGGCGTGACTGCTACCTGTGCGGTTCCCGGAGTTCTCGATTCGGTCCCCTACATGGACATGAATCTTTTCGACGGCGCACTGAGCGGTGACGGTCAGACTCCCATCGAGCCGATCCGTCGTCAGTTCAACGCTTCGTACGAGAAGATCGTCGCCTTCGACGTCGGTGAGGACGAGATCAAGAACTCCTCGGTCCTACGCACCATCTGGCACATCATGTGCGGCGGACGCTGCCATGAATTGGAAGGTGAGCACCCGGAGGAAGAGGACGGTCTGATCGTCATCGAGCCGCAAATCACCGGTTTCCACGCTCTCGAGTTCAACCTCGACTTGAGCAACAAGTGGCGCGCGGTAATGACCAGCTACTCGGCTACCATTCACCGGTTGGCTCTCTCCGGCTTGCTCTGCGGCGCCGATCACCACGAGGCGTTCGAGCTTGCCAATCAGTTCGACCGTCTGCTCCGCTCTGGCGTGAAGAAGCACGAATTGGTGGAACGCGCTGAAGGTCTGCTCGAAGAGCACGAGCTCTTCTGAGAATGGTGAGTGAAGACGCATAAAGGGAGGACCGTCCGCACATAGACTGCGATGGTCCTTCTTGCACAAAAACCTGCGCAAAAGCAACATCCATCATGGCAATACACAACAAGCCTCTCGCCGCCGGTAGTTGTTGTGTTGATTGAATTCCCTAGAAGCGAAGTAACACTCCCAACTCCCTTCAGGGAGCCAAGGGCGTTGCTTCGTTTTCACGACGCGCTTTCTTATAGGTTATAGTATTCGAACGACTGATTGCTGGCTGCTTTTAGCGAAGACTGTCCGATCACCGAAGAGTGTACCACTTCAGATAGTATCATTGCAAGAAAAAGTTTAGGCACCGTATATGGTGAGACAAAGTCGCCGCGACTAAAAAAATCAAAGGCATGCAGCCAGCCGCACTGGGCGACAGGCTGCAGCCTGGAGAACTACACTACTACGACGGCGAACCTACTAACGCTTAGCGGGTGCGCAGCGTGTAGGTGACCGACCCATCCTTGCCGGCCGGCACGTTGACCGTGACAGAGGCAGTGGTGGCGTTCTTCCGGATCAGCGGCGAGACGTTCGTCTGATCGGCGGGCACCGTCACCTCGACGATCACGTCCACGCTGAGCTTCTCCTTGAAGTTGTGGATGCGAACCTCGTAGGTGTTGTCCGCAGCTTCGTTCTGGTTGGGACGGTAGCCGCCGGTCGTGGGAGCCACCGGCACTCGCACCGACTTGGTCAGCTTGGTCTCAGCCTTGACGTCGCTCGAGGTACCGATGATGAGCGTGAAGGGCTCATCCTTGGCCACGGCGTTGACGTTGGTGTTGTCGGTCAACTGCAGCTTGTTCTCCGAGTTGCGCTGGTACACCTTCACCGTCCCGGCGGGAAGCGCGCTGCCCAGGTGGCTATCGGAGTTGTTCTTCAGCTTCAGACGCACGTTGA
>CAYTDR010000227.1:0-8551 GCA_964436185.1 uncultured Candidatus Obscuribacterales bacterium
ACCGAGATGGGATGCAGACCATGCCGCTCGGCAGTGAATTTTCGTTGTTGCCCTAACATCGGCGCCTTTTTCAGACAGCCATCGTGCCTGTACTCCCAGCCGTGAAAGGGACATTGAAAGAAAGCACAGCTATGTGGAGAGTCATCCTCTTGCAGTGCGACTATTGCACCTTTATGCCGGCAAACATTGTGGTGCGCGTAGAGCATGTTGTCATCAATACTACGCACCACGACATAGGGATTACCGGTAATTTCGCCGGTGAAGTATTGACCCGGCTGTTGCACCTGGTCGAGCCTGCCGACAGGCAACCAACAGCGCTGAAAGACCCGATTGATCTCCTGTTGGAAAAACTGGTCATCGGTGTACCAGGTGTACGGAGGAGCGCTTGAATCCTCAATGCCGCGATTTGGTTCCCATTGCTCGAGAATGTCGTCGAACTGCTGTTTAAATGGCATGGTCTTCCCTCATCAGATTTTGGGTCTCTCCTCAGACTCTTTGCTCGTGGCTTCACCGGTGGTTGCTTCTCTCTCGGCTTTTCTCGCGTCGATCAGCTTCTTGAAGTCAGTCCTAGCCACTGACTTATCGCCGGCGTTTATGTATTGATCGCGTTTGTCTTTGGCGTCAGTGCCCGCCAGACGGTCGGTGACTCTCGCTTTGGCAGCCAGGTCGAGGTTGGCTTTACGCACGGCATCAATGGGACCTGAATCAATACGTGAGCGCAGACCCATGAGCCGCTCGTTAGCCTCTATCAGCTTCTTATTGGAGACGAAGTCTGCAATCGCTTCCCCCTTCTGAATGGGCATATCGTTGACTTCTTTTTGCATAGAGCTCATGCGCCGTTCGAGCTCGGAAACTCTCTTCTCCTGCTCCGTAATCTCCGTCGTCAGGAGAGTCTCCATCTCCGTGAGCTTATTTACCTCCTGTCGGAAGTTCTCTCCATCGTGCTCGGCATCGTCCATGGTTTTCTGACTGCCATTTTCCATCGCCCTCTCATAGACAGCCAATGCGCCTTCCAACGCGCGCTCGGCCTCGTCCTTGTCTTTCTTTACTTTCTTGAGGCGCTCGCGCTTCTGCTCCATCGCCATTTCGATTTCGCTCAAGGCGCTGATGAACTCTTTGTATTCGCGAATAAGTTGTTCGTGATGCAAATCATAAGCATCAGATATGCCATCGGCGCTGGATGTGAACTGAGCGTCCGCAGCCCGGGCCAAGCCCATCGCCTTGCGTAGTTTGTAGAAGGTGATAAATCGCCATAACGATTCAAAAAGTCCCATGTGGTTTCTCCTTACCGCTCAGTTCCTTGTGACCGTGCTTCGTCGTATGCTTGCAGATACCTTATCCTCTTTTCGTCCTCCCCGTCATCCTGTCCGCGCAACTTACTCTCCACTCGCCGGGCTGCCTCCACTGCTGATGTCAGTCGACTTACAGCACCACTATCGTCAGACAGATACGAGCTGGCATCCTGATCTCCGAGATCAACAAGCTCCAGATATGTGGACTGAATAGCGAACTCAATCTCGTTAGATTGAGATAAGAGAGTGGCGATTTTCTCGTAGCGCTTCTCGCACAGTTCGATTCTCGTTTTGTGAGATTGAATCTGCTGGTCGAGCGCCTTGATCAACGTCTTCTTTTCGGCAGGAAGTCCTTCCCTTTCCCGCTCCCAGCGCTCTACCTCCAACTCTAGCTTTGGCAGATCGATGGTCTGCAGTGCCTTATAAATGGAGAGCGCTTGTTTGAGGATTTTGACGCCCTGCCGATAGGAGTCCTCAGCCAGGATTCCGAAGCGATCAATTGACAGTCCGCCTTTCTGCGCATGCAGATACTCCGTCAGGTTCTTATACACCTCAGTCAACTCGCCTGCCTCTTTGGCACCGGCGGCAAAACCGGCGTCAGCAAGCTCGTCGGCAAGCTCCTCATACTCTTCCATCTCGGACTCCCGGCGCAAGTCCCGCAATTGGGCGATGTGTTTCGCGGCCTTATCGGGTCCTTTCACCACAAAGTTGTAAATGAAGGCACTGGCGCTAGCGAAGGCAAAACCGAGGGTCACGGCTACAGATAGCTCCGAGGTCTGAGCAACCGACCAGATTGTGCCAAGAACTGAGACACAAAAAGGAAGAATCGTGGCTGGATTTTGCAAACTTTGAGTGAGAACGGCCTTCTCCACCGCCTGGCTGCGAAAGTCATCAATTGTTGGTCGTTCTTTCTTATCGTTATTGGTCTTCCCACTTCGGGTCGTCTGCTCGGCTACAGTTTTTTGTCTGCCTCGTCCCTCATCAACCGTTGTTCGCCTGACCGAACTTTTCATACGCGGCGCGCGGTTGGAGCGGTCGGCTCGTTTGGCTGGCTGCTCGTCACTATCGAGTTCGTCGAACTCGTCATAGTCAATATCAGGCTCGTTTTCGGCGCGCCCCTGGGAAGAGCTCGGTTTTCGACCCTTGACCATAATTACCTGCGTTCTCTTCCCAACGCCCTCTACTAACCGCCCAACATCCTGCTCAGTCTATCTTTGCCTTTCCTTACCACGCTTCGATTACAAAGAATTGTCCAACAACAAGACAAACTCGACTCTCGGTATCCTGTACATATATGCCCGCTGGTTCTCCCCTGGACGCTTTGCTGGAGGTTGGGAAGAACCAATCCCTTCAGCCCGCAACCGCGCCTTCTCGAGACCATCCGAAACAAGCCGATCCACTACGGCCTGTGCGCGCGCCTGGGAGAGTTTGATGCTCTCCGACTCGTCGCTGCCGGTCCCCGTATGTCCACGAACAATCACTCGGTTGTCCGGATAGTTGTTTCCGAGCAAGTCGCGAATTTTGTCGACTTCCGCTACCCCTTGTGAGTTCAACGTGGCGGATGATGACTGGAAACTGATCGGCTCGACTCGCATTGCCCCAACCTCTTTGAGTGACTTCCAGTCATCTGCTGGCAGCTCGCCAAAAGCGTGTTTTTCCTTGGTTTTACCGACGGTGGCAGGCAATCGGTCCTGAACTTGTTTAATTATCTGAGAATTGATAATGGAGTAGGGGTCGCTGAGCGGGTCTTTGGTCAGCTTGCCAGTTTTCAACAATATATTTGTGCAGGCAATTATAGTGTTGACGACGCCATCTTTCGATTTGCTTACTTCACCGTCAGCGATACCAAACTGCTCGGCAGCATTCTCTTGCAAATCATACCAGTCGATCTCCTTGAGCATCGATTCGATCTCGTCGTCCTTCAACCTGGTGGCGATCTTCATGTCCTCGATCAAACGTCCGCGATCGTTGGCATAAGCGCGCATAGTCGAGAAATAGGCCTCGAAGAATTTGACTAACTCGTCCTTATGCGAGCTGACGAAGTCACGGCGGAAGACAAAAACGTCGACGATATACCCTCTGAAACCGTTGGAACCCCAGACCTCTTTCAGACCGGGAACCTCCTTCAGTGCCTTCGACACATCCGGCTCCCACATGACGAAGACATCGCCATCCTTCTGCTTGGCCAACTTCAGAACCTCGTTGGAACCGCCGACCTCCTTGCGCCAGGTATTGCTGGACGACAGGTTGAACAGATCGAAGTCGACGATGGTCAAGTCGAGAAGAAAGCTAGAGGGGCTCTGCCCGGTGTAGACGATCTTGAGAGCGGAGTTGTTGAGATCGCCAATCTTTCCAGTCGGCAACTTATCGGCAAAACCGACTATGGCGTCGGCGCCTTTTGATTCAGCGATGGAAGCAACAATCACGCCGGGATACTTGTACTTGAGCCCGTGCTCGAGGTAGCTATTGACGGGCAGGACGATTCCGTCATACTGGCCATTTGCGAACTTTTCCAGCCGGTCGGCGTAGGCGCCACCGTCATTGGTGAAGTTGACCGCCAGACCGCGATTGACCGACTGACGTTTCATCTCCGGCGAGTTGATGAAGAAGTAGCCCAGATAGCCGTCACCAGCCATGCGCACGGTAAGATTCACTTTTGCATCACTGGCCGATTGATTCCGTTGCTCGTTCAAGCCCGCCTTAATCACGAAGTATAAGCCGATAAACATTATCGCTACGACACCGATGAGAATAAGGGCTATTGCTGTGCGGTTCATCTTTGAGTTTTTGCCTCCCTTTCTCTCTGAGACGACTACCATTTTTCTCCTGGTCTATCATTCTTTGGAGAAGGCAGTCGGGTCGAAGACCTCCAGCTCTGACGCCGCTTCCTCGAGGGCATGCTTCAACTCTTTTGCCGAGTCAGCAGATCGGTAGGATACCGAATCTGTTCTGAGCTTGTGACTGTCACCTATGCCAAAACCGATCGTGTAAATGGGAATATGATGTCGCTTGGCTCTCTTCACACCCTTATTAAGGTCGTCGGTGGCGTCACCATCGGTGATGACAATCAGGCGAAACTCACCATATCCGAGCTGCTTTTTGTATTGCTCGACAAGAGCCTGCACACCCTTCGCGACTGCATCACCCAGTGGTGTCGCGCCGCCCGCATCGGCATTCTTGATCTGCTGGATAAAAAGTTCCCTGTTGTTCGAGCCGAGCGGCAAAACTTCTCGTTCGCCTTTGTCGTCAAACACGTACAGACCGAGATTCACGTCTTTCGGAACGGTTTTGAGAAACTCTCCCACTGCCCATTTGGCACCATCGATCTTGGCAGTGAACTGATGATCAGTCGACGAGCCTCTCTCCGGCGCGTCAAGCATAGAGCCGGAGCCATCGAACACGAAGTAGAAGTTGCGCTTGAGAGAGAGCACTCCCCCCGGTGCCGCGGCAGGGATGCTCTCACCCGGTCCGACATTGTCGTCGACCACGTCTTCCATTCCTGAACATCCGGACAGAACGAACATTGCCATGATCGCTGTCACAAGGATCGACTTGAGCACTGGCATTGTCCCCCACTTGCTGGTTGCCCAGGCGATACCAAAATTGTTCGACATAGTTTTCATTTTCGGCGCTCCACTAGCTTTCCGGCTTGAAGGAATCTAGTTCTGTCTCCACGCCTTTTACGCGGAAGACTACCCGGCGATTTTCAGACCACTGCTTCTCATTTTGCGGATGAGCAAACTTGGGCGACTGAGTTCCCACGCCCACCGCTACGAACTGCGACTCGTCAACTTTAATTTTCGCCTTCTTACAGTAGTCGAGATATGCCTTTCTCACGGACTGCGCTCTTCGAAAGGATAGATTTTTCGCTCCTTGTTTGATCAAAGCAAGTTGAGTCTCACTCTGATTCTGACCGAGCGCTTTGTTGAGAGCATCAGGAGAGTTGTGACCTTCAATGGTCAAGAGAGTGCCTCCGAAAGTTTGCGATAGATCGAGCGCCTTCTTGAAGGCTGCCTGATATTGAGTGGCGGGGAAGTCGGCTTGCTTGGGTCCGAAATAAATCTCGAACTTGTACAGCGTTCCGTCTTCTTCGTTCGGCTGGGCGATCTTCTCCTCCACCGCGCGTTGAACCTTAGCGGAGTCGAACCTGGGACTTTCAACCTCAACTGCCTTGGCATGCTTTAGTCCCGCCGCCAGCTTGTGGTAATCCCAACCGGCAGCATCCAGCGGTGCTTGCGCTTTCATCAAACCCATATCGATGAAGCTCGATTGAATCTCGTTTTTGAGCGTGTGGAACGATCTGGTCGTACCTGCGCCCGAGAAGAAAGTGACGTTGCCCTGGAATCCAACCCACTGGCAATCTCCAAGGGAGCCTTCTACGTCAGGAGCCGCTTGAGGTGAGCCGAAAAGTAACTGCGCTGATTCAGTGATCAGTTTGTCGTACTTATCTTTGTGAGACGCTTTAGCCTTCAGCAGATCCTCGAAGTGTTCCTCACCAGCAGCCAGAGCGCGGACGAACTTTTCCACGTTGCCTTTGTTAGCCTTGAAGTAATCGGAGCGCACCGCATACACATCGGCAATAACACGGTTGGCACTCTTGGAAGTGAAGAGTATCTTCGCTCCTTTGACCGAGCCTTCGGCACCAGTACCAACTTTACCGCCGGACGAAAGTGCATTGGCATCAGGGCTGATAACCATGGCGGCATCGATGTCATTAGCAGCAGCAAAGGCGGAACGCGGATCAACAAGCTTGCCTTTGGTGTCGTATGTGGGGATACTCAATTCCTTAAGCCACTTCATATTGACCTCGGACGGCTTCAAGCCCGCCCTTTCCACGACTGTGGCAAGGTAGTCCATGTGAGGTCCATACAACTGCAAAGCCACCTTTTTCCCCTTCAGGTCAGGCAAGCTTTTTACATCCGGTCTGACGACCATGCAGTCACCACCATTACTCCAGGTGAGTTGATAAATAACAACGAGATTGATACCAGATTTGGCGAAAGTCTCGCAGGCAGAGTTGACCATACCCATGGTGCCGCGCAGGTAGGGCGACTCGCCTTCCAATACTGACTTCACCTGCTTGGCAAAGTCGTTTTCACAAAATAGTTCTACGTCCAGACCTTCCTTTTGGAAGCTCCCGTCCATCTTTGTATAGATCGTAGCCACGTCACCGGGCCAGGTGATAGTCGGCACGCGGAGTTTGCCAGACTTCACAGTTTTCACTGACACCCCCTTGAGCACATCCGACTCGAAGAGCGGTTTGGCTTCCAGATATTCGATCGTACCAGCGGATGTCGATGCCGTCTCCGAAGGTGCCTGCTCATTGGCAGACCCGCCAGTCGAACCGGAACCTGCAGGTGGTGACACAGAACCGCCACCGCTGCAACCGCCCAGGCAGATAGTCGCTGCCAAGATCGAGAGAAGCTGCCAGCGCCGACTACCGCGGATTCTTTCTTGAAGATTCATAATCCTTCCTCGAATGTGTAACGTTGAGACCTTCGACCGTCTCATCTCGTGCTGAAAGTTGTGAACACTGTTAGCTCACTGTTATTGTCAATATTTTTGGGGATGTCGCTAGTCATTCAACAATCCATGAACACGCTCAAGTTTACAGCTTCTCGAGAGTACTGAATGCCCGAAAGCAAAGCGTCTTATAAGATCGTGCCGGACAGGTTCCTGCCGCACACATATATGGTCAGCGACACCACGTCCAGTTTGATTCCAAACTTGCGAATTCTCGTGCATTAAGCGAAAACTCGAACTGACAGAACAGTGTTTCCGTCATGCAGCAAAGAACCATCTAACGATTAAATTGAGCGACTACCCCCAACCTGCGATGCAGGCTATACCATCATTTTAAGAGACAATGCTCGATGTTCCAGAACTGTTCAAGATTTCAATCCCCCCTTTTGATGGCACCATATATGAAGGCAACCATCAGTAACACCTAGAATACCAGGGCCCCCCTGGCAACACCGTTCGCTTAACCATGTCTTAAGAAGCGTTAACAAATCAAGCAATCGAGCGAAACCATAGGGTCTCCTCGCGCATTTCGTCAGATGAGGCGCGACGGCACCTCTGAACTGACTTGAAGAGTTCAAACGTTGAGCCTTTTTGATGTTTCGGCTTTATCTATAGTAAGTCGTCGAAATCAAACAGATCGGCCCAGTCGCCCAAGCCCGAAAGTCGGACCGGCAATCTCAGCCCTGCGCCGCTCACTTCTCGGCGAGTAAACTTCTGGATAGTTCTAGGCTGGAGGATTCTGACGAGGAAGCCAACCAGACCGGCTAGCGTTTCAAGTTCGGAGCCTGGAGTTGGGGATTTCTTCATCCCTTGGCTGAGATCTCTGCCAGCAGAGCTAACCTCCACGGGGCCAGCAGTTCAAACAATGATGCCGACGTGCTAGGATACTGCGGTTTGCCTGCGGAGGTGACGTCCGTGGAAGATGAAAGCGAGCGAATACTCGATCAAGCCATGCAGCGCTTCCCTGAGCTGTTCAGGGAAGGCCGTCCTCCATCTGGTTTCTTCTGTCCTACCGGTTGGGAAAACCACCTCATGGAGCTTCTTACAAAGCTCGGCAAGCATGCTAGCGACCACCCGGACGAACGGTTGCAAATCGGTCAGGTCAAGGAAAAATATGGAGCGTTGAGAGTATCTGTCGGTTTCGGAGAAGCTCCCGTTGTGGCAGAATTGCTTCGCCAAAACGAACGCGCCAGCTACAAGATTTGCGAAGAATGCGGCAAACCCGGAGTGCTGCGCTACGGACCGTGGTGGCGAACACTGTGCGAGCCGCACGCAGAAGGCAGGCTGCCCATGGTCAAATATTTCACTCCCGGAACGGAACTACATGACTGGGCATCCAAGTGGAAGGGGTTCTGATGATCAAGTTAGACAAAGTGCGAGAGCTGCGCCTGGATATGAAGACGACTCCTTCACGACCAGACTATGTCTACGCGGCAAGCGGGCTGGTCAGGCATGAGGAGAAGCTGTTGGTCGTTGCCGATGACGAGCTACATCTGGCAGTGTTCGACTTTCACAACGAGGGTCCGGGAACTCTGCTACGCCTCCTGCCGGGAACTCTTCCCGACGACTACCAGGCGAGAAAGAAAGCGAAACCGGATCTGGAGTCTATAACGCTTCTACCACCGTACGAACATGCGCCACATGGAGCACTGCTCGTGGTGCCATCAATGTCACGCAGGAATCGCATCGACGGCCTCATGATGCTTCTCGATCGCCAGCAGCTAAGCAACAGTCAG
>CAYTDR010000227.1:8561-9732 GCA_964436185.1 uncultured Candidatus Obscuribacterales bacterium
GATTTTACACAGATTCGAGCGAAACTTGCTTCAATGGTAAAAGAGCTGAACGTCGAAGGCATCGTGATAGGCAAGAAGGCCGTAAAGCTGTTCCACAGAGGATCCAAAAACAAATCCAGGAGCACTGTGTTCGAGCTTAATGCTGACCAGTTTCTCAAAGATATGCACGACAATCACATCATCAGCGGCGATCATATTCAAAATCACATCGAATATGATTTAGGAGATATCGATGGCGTGCCACTTCAGTTCACTGATGCGGTGGCGCTCTCAGATGATCGAGTACTGTTTCTTGCCACTGCCGAGAACACTGACAATGCCTATGAAGACGGAGCCACCTCAGGTTCCGCGCTGGGCATCATCGGTAGTGACGGACGAATCGAGTATGTGGCTAAGATCGAAGGAACAGAAAAGCTAGAAGGCGTAAGCGTGACCATCAATAGCTCGCACATAGAGCTCTTGCTTGTTGCTGATACGGACGATCAGAGCAAGCCGTCGTCGCTGTTCAAGACAACTATTTCGAATTGAGTTGTGGGTTAAGTTCAGTAGCTCGCTCGTTATCATAAAGGGCATGCACGTTACGAATTGAGACGAAGGGGCTGAGCATGAATTTTATCGTGCTACTAGTCTTAATATGTTGAGAACAATTATCGCTCCCCCGCGCCTATACAACACATTATGGATCCCGGAATTCATGGCGGGCAGCGAGATCCACACACTTACTAGTCGAGCAGTTTACGATCATCTAACTGCCGATTCGGAACTTAGACAAATAAGGCGCCGTCAGGAGACCTGTGGTTAGGGAAGGATTTTATGTCATCCAGATCGAACACGCCCAATACGTTTCGCCGCTCCGGAATACCGAGATTCCTGGCAGAGCCGTCCAAGTCCAGGAAGAAGCTGTTTACCGTCATTGCAGCCCTCATGGCAGTGCCGCTGGCTTTAGTAGTCCTACTCACAGTTAAATCCGCTGTTCATATCTCATTTGTGAAGCTGGCGACCCTGGAAGAACAGCAACGAGGCATCGAGATTCTGGACAGGAACAACCGCAAGCTCATCGTCGTTCGTCAAAGCGATACGGAGCCGGTCAGCCTCTCGGCGATTTCAAAGAATTTCAGGAATGCTGTTATAGCTACAGAGGATAAGAACTTTTACTTTCATCATGGTATTG
>CAYTDR010000228.1:0-9641 GCA_964436185.1 uncultured Candidatus Obscuribacterales bacterium
TGGACAAGGAACTGGTGGAACGTTGGTACCGCAACCGCCATCTGAATCCCTTGTTCCTGCATCAACTCAGCCTTTTGTGGCGCCAGCAAGCCAATCTTCATTGCCGCCATCACCTCAGACTTCTGCATCAGCACCTCAATCGCCTGCATCACACCGGAGCAAAGCGCCGGGTGGAGACTCGCCGCTCAAGGACGTTCTGCATCTCATCAACACCAAGCAATACGACGGCGCAGAAACCAATCTGAGAACTCATCTGACACGATACCCAAACGACATGCAGGCGCATTATCTCCTTGGCGTTTCGCTGGTGTTCTCAAAGAATTACAGCGAAGCAAAGCGGGCGTACCAATACGTCATCGACAACTCCCAGGACCAGGTCCTTGTGGAGCGGGCCAGAACGGGTTTGCGCAAGCTGTCGCGTTAGAAGTGTTCCGAGAACGCACCGAACTCTCGCCATCAATGCTCGTTCATCCGATAGCTAACCCGAAAGAGTCTCCTCTATGCTCTGGTCGGGAAGTGTATAGGTAAAGACTGACAGCAAGACTCATGTCGATGAGCGCGAGCTTTGGAAAGTATAAGTTGCACCAGAATTGGTGACATCCCCAATAGCAAGAGGCATCAACTCTACTGAATTGATGCCTCTCGCTAGGATTGAAGTTTTTAGCAAACAGTTATTTGCCGAAGAACTTCCAGGATACGCCTGCTCCGGCGACCGGACCGATGTAAGCCGAAACCGGCTGCGAGATCGCGGCGTTGTATTTGACGTTGCCAGAGCGTGATTTGTACGCTACGGCCCCGCCCACTGCGGCCTGGGTTCCATAGATGCCGGTACCCAGACCGACTGTCATTTCTCCGGGACCTGGTTCTCTCACAGCCTGAGTCATGGCTGCCACACCGGCGATACCGCCCATGGAGTTGCGTTGATTTCGGTTGATCTTCTCGCTAAGAGAGTGGCGAACGTCAGCAATGGCTGCTGCATTCTGCGCAATCTGCGCCTCTGCTGTGTTGAATCTCTGGTCGGTGTAAGCGATCGATTCGCCGAATCGCATATTGGTGAATGCGTTCGATTGATCGACCCCGCGAGCGACAGTTCCTTCGAGTTGTCTTACGTTAACGGCGTCAGTTCTAGCTACTCCAGCCGCAATGTTTGTGATTCGTCGTTCATTGCCAACACTTCCGACCGATACGGTATTGGGAGCAATAGCAACGGAGCCGGCTCCCAGCGCCACACTGTTAGTCCCGACCGCTTGCGCGCCTTCGCCAAGAGCCGTGCTGTTAAGGCCAGTTGCAGCCGCATCATCACCGATAGCGACGGTATTGCCGCCGGTGGCTTGTGAACGAGCACCCACTGCCACTGACGATGTTGCCAGGGCACCATTACCGATAGCGATACTATCCGTTCCGGTCGCCTGTGCACCACCAGCAGCAAAACTGTTGGTGCCGGTAGCACTAGAGTTGAAACCTACCGCTGTCGAGTTTGTTCCTGAGGCTCTCGCCTGGGCTCCGAAAGCGGACGATCTGTCACCGGTAGCATTGCTGCGCGAACCGAATGCGGAACTTTCCAAACCAGTGGCCGTATTACGGTTGCCGACCGCAGAGCTGAAAACACCAGATGCAGTATTCTCCACTCCCAACGCGGAGCTATCATCTCCCTGTGCGCTGTTTCGAGCTCCGAAAGCGCTGCTGGCATCACCAGAAGCCGAATTCTCGAAACCTATAGCTGAGCTCGCGGTACTGGATGCGGTGTTGCCGAGTCCAACGGTGCTGGCGCTTACGCCAGATGCAGTATTGGACCGACCCAACGCCACTCCACCATCACCAGTGGCAAAGTTGAAGGCACCCACAGCCGTGCTGTTGGCACCGCTGGCTGTGTTCTGAACTCCATATGCTGAGCTATTTACTGCGGTGGCATCGTTCTGCACGCCGACAGCAGCGCTGTTCTCACCGCTTGCGATGTTTTGGTTACCCAAGCCCGTTGCGACGTCACCTGTTACTTCGTTTCTGGAGCCGGCAGCCGAGCTATCAGTAGCAGACGCGAGGTTGCCGTTGCCCACGGCACTGGCGAAATCTCCTGAGACTCCATTGCCGTGACCGAGAGCAACACTGCCTTCACCCGATGCAGCGTTGTCGAAACCGACCGCACTTGATTCTTCTCCCGCAGCTTCGTTGGAAGCTCCAAATGCCGAGCTGTTAGTAGCAGATGCAGTGTTGACCGCGCCAAAGGCACTACTGGACTCACCACTGGCGTTATTGCCGAAACCCACGGCCGAACCTTGCAGTCCGTCAGCATCGTTGGAGTTTCCTACGGCAACGCTTTGCAGTCCGGAAGCCTCGTTCAGAATTCCGAAGCTAGCACTGTTGTCACCGGTGGCGGTGTTGGCGCGACCATAGGCAGAGCTGCTGGCACCGGATGCGAGATTACTTCGACCCACCGCTGAGCTAGAGGTACCCTCCGCTGTGTTGCTTGAACCTAGTGCCACACTGTTATCTCCCTCGGCGACGTTGGCAAAACCCACGGCTGAGGTGCGTGAGCCTGACGCGGTGTTCGAAACTCCGGTCGCAGTGCTGGCGCTGCCAAACGCTTCATTGCCATAGCCAATTGCAGTGGCTTGCAGACTTGTCGCTTCGTTGTTATTACCAAATGCCGTGCTTTGTGTTCCGTCAGCGATATTGTTAAAACCGAAAGCGGAACTCTCGCCGGCCGATGCGGTATTGCTGCGTCCGAAGGCTGAGCTGCCTGTAGCAGAGGCAGTATTGCTGCGCCCGAAGGCGGAGCTGCTCTCGCCAGAGGCAGTGTTGCTCCGTCCGACAGCAGAACTGTTGTCGCTCGAGGCGGTATTGGAAGTACCTACAGCGGCGCTGTTTGAACCGGAACTGTTGTTGAAGAACCCGACGGCAGTGCTGCTTGAGCCGGAACTTGTACTGGTATTACCTACGGCGGTGCTATTGCTACCACTAGCAGTGCTTCCACGTCCGAAAGCTGAAGCATCGATTCCGCTTGCAGTCGAGCTGTTGCCAAAGGCGGAGCTTCCTTCACCGGTCGCATCATTGAACCGTCCAACAGCCGTACTGTTTGCCGCAGTGGCGGTATTTACGTTTCCCACAGCAGTGCTACCCGCTCCAGAAGCTACGTTTCCGGTACCAAAGGCTGAGCTGCTCGCTCCGGTCGCGCTATTTAGATGTCCCACTGCCGAGGCTCCGCGATTTGCGGCCTCGTTTCCAAACCCGATGGCGCTACTCTGACTATTCGAGGCACTGTTTAAGGAACCGAAAGACGAGCTGTCGATACCAAGCGCGTCGTTAAAGGCACCTACGGCGGTAGCACGCAGCCCGCCCGCGCGGTTGGATCGACCGACCGCCGTAGCGTCAGCGATTTCGGCGGTGTTGTCGAACCCTAAGGCAGTCGTTTGTTGTTCTGATGCAGTATTCATTGCGCCGATTGCAGAACTGTTCGGTCCTGACGCGATATTCGTGTTTCCGAATGCAGAGCTACTTCCGCCTGACGCGGTATTCGTATTTCCGACTGCAGAACTGCCTCCACCCGATGCGGTATTCGTATCTCCGAATGCAGAGCTGCCTTCGGCTGATGCGGTGTTAGCGAACCCTGACGCAGTCGCTTCTTGTCCTGATGCACTATTCAGCAGACCGAATGCAGAGCTATTTGTTGCTGATGCGGAATTCAGACCCCCGACGGCAACGCTATTTGTCCCCGACGAGGTATTCAATGCTCCGACGGCAGTGCTGCTTCCGCCCGATGCGCTATTGTCAACTCCGACTGCCGAGCCGCCTACGCCCGATGCGGAATTCGTATTTCCAGCCGCAAAGCTACGGTCACCAGACGAGGTATTTGTATTTCCTAAGGCCGAACTGTTTAATCCCTGAGATTGGTTAGCGCGGCCTATTGCCGAGCTGTTCCCGCCAGTGGAGGTGTTATTGATCCCGATGGCCGACCCGCCAGCGGCGTTTACCAGGTTTTGATTACCTACAGCGGCGCTGCCAGCAGCCGTCGCAGCGTTAAGAACGCCAACAGCCGTAGTGTTGCTGCCGGTTGCATTGTTGTTGAAACCATGGGCAACGGCGTTAGTACCAGATGCAGTATTAACAGTACCAACCGCAGAAGCATTCAGGGCGGTAGCATCATTTAGATTTCCTACTGCAGTACTGTCAATACCGGAGGCGTTGTTCGTGTACCCGACGGCAGATGCCTGGCTTCCCGTAGCATTATTGCCGGTTCCAACCGCCGTGGCATTAATGTCAGAGGCCTGGTTTTGAGCTCCGACCGCTGTACTGTTCTGTCCTGATGCTGTGTTGTCGAAACCAACTGCACTGCTGCCTTGACCAGTCGATTCGCTTCCGGTACCTACAGCTGTTGAGTCTAATCCTGAAGCACTGGCGCCGTTCGTACCCGAGCCCTGCCCACCAATAGCAGTGGCACCCGTGGCTCCTGCGAAGGCTCCTGTTCCATCTGCTGAGCCACCAATTGCGGTAGCTCCAGTCGAACTGCCCGCTACAGCGGCTCCGGCTCCACCGTTAGACCCGCCCACGGCGGTCGCGCCAGCAGAGGAATCTCCAACAGTCGCTCCAGCTCCGGCAGTGGAACCACCGAGCGCGGCGGCTCCACTTGAATTGTCACCGACGAATGCTCCGCTACCGCTATCGGTGCCACCTAGAGCTGTCGCTCCACTGCTGTTGTCGCCGATTGTAGCCTGATTACCACCGTTTTCGCCTCCGATTGCAGTCGAACCCTGGCCACCTGTTCCAATCGTACCAAACGACTGTGTTCCGTTGTCTGGTCCCACTAGATTGGCATCAGCTGCACCTGAAGTAGTCGAGTCAATAACTTCAACCGCTGATACACTCAGAGAAAGGTTCGACATTAAGACTGTCAAGGCGCAGGTGGCTGACAACAAAGACCGGCGGGCGCGAGCGAGCATATTGAACATGAAATCCTCCAGTGGATCCGTGCTGCTAAATCACGTGCGAACTCTATTTGCTGCAAATTGTCGGATTGCGAATGAGCTGCAAGAACGACATTGTGCTCAGGAGCAAAAACTACGAATTGGGTCTTTATTCCTCACGACGTCAAGACGAGACTCCGTTCCGACACTATATTTGGTGGCTAATTTGAATTAGTAACACCCTATATTTCAATAGATAATCTTCGTTCATTTATGAGCGGAACATTGTGCAACCATGTAAGCAGACGTTAGAACTTACGTAAAATTTCAGGGCACAGATGTCAAACGCTGTATCTACCGGCGTCCAGTCAAGTTACTAGTCACCGATGTCTGTGGCAAAGACCACAACCCAGTCGTCGCATATTGCGGTGCGCTTGATAGCGACGGCTCGACCGAAACGACTGTGGCTGCACGTTGAATCGTTGCCGCCGCAAACTTGACTAGAGCCGCGAGTCACTTCATCAGGGGAATTCTTTGAAGGTACAGGCCTCGAGCATAGCCCAACTATAGGAGCTCAGCTATGATCCCCGCGAGCCAATGGGCTGGCTGTGTCGCTGATGACAGGCTTGTGCTCCTTGCTTGCAGTCTTGGGCAAAACATCAACCATTACAAGCTCAGGTCGACAAAGGAAACGTAATCGCGGTGCATGTCCACGCTCCATTCCCACACCTTTGGAAATAACAAGTTTTCTTTCTCCGTCGAGGTTGATCAAACCACCACCGCCCCACGAACGGGGAACCTTCGACAACGTGACAATCGGTCCAAAGAACGGAAGCTTTACCTGTCCACCATGTGTATGACCAGCAATTAGAAGGTCACCACCTTTGATGGCGAGCGAGAAGCATGGTCGATGTCCGACAACTATGTGGAACTTGTTCTTTAGCGGCGGATCAAAAGTTGGAGTCGAAGAATCTGTCAGGGTCAGACCGGTAACAGCTATCTCGTCATTCTCGAAGGTTCCGCTTTTGGCGAACGACGTCACAGGCAGACCTTGAAAAATTCCAGGCCACGTAGATTTCTCAGAGTCACCCTGGGTGGCGTATACACCAAGCCGAGCGTGCAATCCCAACTGTTTCAACAATGAGTTGAGTTGACGAACCTGACCATTGTGGCTTGCGTCCTCGGCTTGAATGAAGTCACCCGGGAAAAGAATTACATCAGGTTTCTCAGCTAAAACTTTCTTGAGAGCTTCTTTCTCGAATGAACCGACCTGGTCAGTTTGAAGATCGGCGATCACAGCGATTCTGAGCGGCTTAGCAACTTTACTCGAGTAGACTGTCTCCTTTCGAAACTCGAGCCAATGAGGTTCAATTAGAAATGAATCGATTCCAATGCCACCAAGCACGACACCAAGAACTGCAAACGTAGCTGACAGGGTTCTTTGCTTTTTCCAGCTAACCTTAGCTGACATCAAGAAGAGACTGACAGCACCTACAAACAAGCCAAAGGCCAACAACGTGACTCCATCAAATAGATCACGTGCCAGGTTGACTGCCAGGAGTATCGACAAACACGCATAGCTGCACCAGATGAAAGCAAGGGCTCGAAACGAAGCCTTATGCCCTTCCAGAAAGAAGTAAGCCGCTGACGTGAAGCCAACCAGGAATAGTAAGTAAGGAAGATGACTGAGACACATGACTCGGATACCTATCGCCGTACGTTCGTAGGACGCGACTTTGCACTGCAATATAAGGACAGATGATTCACTTACTTTGTGCCTCTTGATCCACTTGGATTCACCATCTTGGCAACACATTCGACGTAATTTAATCCTCGCTACCATCGTCTATAAGAATCGATCTCAGTCCAGAAACAGGACAGGCGCGCGCGGCAAACTCTTGACAGCCAAGATGGGCGTGTCACACAAAATTCATAGCTCAGCATTGCCGACGAGGAGCCTGCGCTGGAAGAGAAACCTCGCTCCGACACACCTTGTTTATATGTCATCAGAATCGTTTACGATAGCGAATGAAATTGACGGATTGCTGCACGAAGAGAGGAATTCTGGTGAAAACTTACGATACTACAATCGGTGGCACTAAGCTTCCTGGCTATATATTCAATGCTGCAGGCCCGAAAGACGCGACCTACGAAGAACTCGTGGTGATAGCCAGGTCTGCATCCGTTGCCGTCACGATGAAATCCTGCACAATCGACTCTAGAGAAGGCAATCCCGAGCCACGATACGCCTTCACGCCGGAGCCCTATGGTTCCATCAGCGCATCCGGGTTACCCAACCTCGGCTACAAAGCCTATGTCGAATTGGCTAAAACAATAAAACAAAAGTTCCCCGAAAAGCCTGTTATTGCGAGTGTCGCAGGGCTCACACTCGACGAGTTTGTTGTCCTGGTTGCTGCGTTTCAGAACAGTCAAGCGGACTTGATCGAAATCAACCTTCACTCCTGCCCCAAGGATAAGAATCATCCCCAACTCGCATACAACCTCAAGGATGTCGAAACGGTTCTGCAGTCCTTAGCGAAAGTTGGTGACAAACCGATCGGCGTAAAATTGCCTATGTATTCTGACACGGACTTCATTGACAAGCTTGCAGTGCTATTTCAGGAGTATGGAATTTCGTTCGTCACCACAGTAAGTTCAGTCAGTCCGGCTCTTGTTATCGATACGGAAACCGAAACTGCCTTGATTAAACCAAAGTCCGGACTAGGTGGAATGGGAGGGGCTTACGTCAAGCCGTTCGCGCTGGCCAATGTTCGAGCCTTCTCGACTTCGCTACGAGATTCATCGATTTCGGTTATTGGCGTTGGCGGAGTCAGGACAGGCAAGGATGCCTTCGACTTTCTACTTGCAGGTGCCGATGCGGTGCAGGTTGGCACCACTTTCTACGAAGAAGGTCCCGATTGCTTCGAGCGCATCGAGCAGGAGTTCGCATCAATAATGCAGCGAAAGGGTTACGGGTCCATCTCCGATGCGAAGGGAAAACTCAAGCTTCTTTAGTCTTCGTTGTTCAACTCTAAGTCAGAGAACCCGCTCGCACTAAATCTGGAGCTAATCCAAAAGTTGAGCTTCGCCATTAGCTTCGGCAAATGATGCGACTTCTCGCAGAAACTCAATCAGTTCGGCAGGATCATCCGTGACGATTCCGTCGACGTCCATTTGCAACATAGTTACCCAATCTCGCTGGTCGTTGACTGTCCAGCAGTTTACGGAGAGCCCGTGGCTATGAGCCTCAGAAACGGCACTGCCGTTGATGCAGTCAAAGCTCGGATGCCAGTATTTTGCCTGTAGAGACATTTGATAAGCACCAATGTCCAACGGCACCCCTACCATCAAGTTAGCGTAGTTCCACTCCGGCTTCTTGGTAGCAATTTGCTTGACTACACGGTGGTCGAACGAGCTGATTATGATTTTATCTGGGTGTGGATAATCCGACAGCAGGACGACAAGATCATCATCGATGCCTGGATAGTCGACTGGAGTGTTCTTCACCTCGACGTTGATAACGGCTTGCCCATCCACGAGTGCCAGGACTTCCTGAAGAGTGGGGACTTTCTCGTCTCTGAATTCCGGGTCATACCAATCTCCCGCGCTCAACCGGCGCAACTCTTCAATAGTGCAGTCAGTCAGGAGACCGGCACCATTGGTAGTGCGGTCGAGCGTGTCATCATGAAACACAACAAGCTCCCCGCTGGCGCAGCGTTGAACGTCGAGCTCGATGCCGAATACTCCTGCCTCGAGACTCTTCCGAAAAGCGGCCATTGTATTTTCCGGAGCCCAAGCCCGACCGCCGCGGTGAGCAAAAACTTGTGCATGAAAACTAGTCAACGGGACACCTCAACGTGATTGTCAAACGACCAAACGAAGATTCATCCAACATCAATGTAACGCAGGAAGACGATGTCAACCAGTTCGCACCAAAACATTGGACTGGCGTATTGTACTCAATTTTTATTGCGTCGATAAAATCCAAGCGGTCAATCTGACACGCCCCGGTACAGGAAGTGATGGCCGGACTCACATTTAATGCGATTCGCCGGGGGGCATGCTCGACGAGACCCGCTACGGCGCAACGACCCGCTCGCCGCTGCCACAGTCATAAACGCCTGAGATCGAGTTGGACCGCCCAAGTGCGCCGAGGTTCGACAGCCTTTGGTGTTCGATATCCACCCGACGTACCCTGCTGCCGCCATGAGTCGCCTAACGCAGCAGAGCTGAGCGAGAAACCACCGTTCAAGTGCCTGGTTTAGCCGTCCCTAGAAGGACTGACTAGATGTCGAGGACTTTTTGCGGATGCAAAAGTCCCATATTAGCTGTCACGACAATCTTGGGAGGTTTAACCACAATTTTCTCGAGCGGTAGCTCGACACCATGTTCGATACCAATGAGACCCTTGATGTTCTTAAGTACCAGATAACCGTTTTCGTTGGTGACTTCGAACTTCATATTCTCGGTTTGTTTGATAATGAAGTTGCCCCAACGTTCTGAGGTTGGGTGTTCGTTGATAATCCGAATGACGTTCGACTGACGGATCACCTCTTTGACGTGCGAGGCTATCGCCCTGATTAAACCTGGGATACGGTCCCTGCTACCGAATGTCTCTAGAAGCGCTTTGTCCACGAGATAGCCATGAAGAGGCGAGTTATCGGGGCGCTCATAAAGGAACTTAATCACTCCGGAGAACGGGTCGCTGGCTGCAGTCATCGGCTCGATGCAGATGTGGTCACG
>CAYTDR010000229.1:0-9626 GCA_964436185.1 uncultured Candidatus Obscuribacterales bacterium
TGAATCCCTCATTCCTTCGACGATGCGTTGAAAAATGTCCGGGGCATAGAAGTGTCCGCGCACTCGAACATAACGATCCGTGATCTCGACCGCTGTGTTCTTCATGCTGCGAGCCGCCTCGATTGCCTCAGGATAGCGATTGATGTCGACGGCGTATTCTTCATAGATCGACTCTTTTGTCAGGCGGTTGACTGAGACCTGGCCGCTCCTGGGGTCGATAACTGGTTTTCTTGGATCAAACAGAAAGCCGTTCCACTTCTCGCCGTTGAACCGAGCCGAGATAAAGGCGCCCGCCTCGACTGCTTCCATGAATCCTGGCATGGCAAGCACTGTCACATTGGTATTCTTGAGGTAGTTCTGCTTCTCGATGTAGCGAGCGTAGCGCTCTCCATACTCGTGTTCTACTGCCTGCAACACCCGCTTCTTGTAGGTCATGGTGTCTTCGCCCGGCGCTTGCGGAACTTTGTTGCTCATTTCTTCGTACACTTTTGCCATTACCGGAGGTGGCACAAGCTTTTTCTTGTCAATGAAAAACAGAATGTCAGGATGATCGGAGTTGCGCAACTCAATCAAAGCGCCACCGCGGCGACCTCCCTGTGCGACCGCTTCCACGGCTTTGGCGATAGTCTTTTCGTAGAAGCGATCGGGACCGGATGCTGCTGCACCGTTTGAGATAATCGAAGACCACGGTCTGAGAGTGGATGTGTTCAAACCCATGCCCATAGCGGCTTTGGCTGCAAGTGCCTCAATTCTTGCCGTTTCCTGAATGCCCTCCAGGCTGTCTTTCACATATGCAACGCCGCAGGCAGCCAGGCAGCCCCTGCCTTGCAGGCCCATGGCAATACGGGCCATCGCTTGCCTGTGAATCGAAATACTTTCGTCAATCAAGCCAGTCTCGGCGCGCTTTCTCAGCTCTTCGCCCGCCAACCAGATCTCTGACTCTTCCATGCCTTCCAAGGTTCCGTGGGCCCAATATTGCAGAACCAGCAACGAGACCTCGGGGTCGGCATTAATATTGGCCGGAGTGTTTGCCCAGAACTTTTGATTGCCGATGTGGTCGGCAAAAACTTTCGCCCATTTTGTCACTTGCGGATGAGAGAGCGCCTGGTCGAGCTCGATGTTCACCAGCTCTTCTGCACCGATACAGTACTTCAACTCGGCCATGGCGATCGATTGAGCGACCCTATATACGATGGCAGATAAATCTTCAATGGGCTGACCGGTGTTCAAGTCTCTCTTGGCGTACAGACCGACAAGTGTCTCTTGTGTGGATTCCAGGTATCTCTCGTTGAAACTAACCTGTTCCGCTTTTTCCGGCTTGGCCGGCTGACAATCAATCGCTTCCATGTATGCGCTAATTCGTACAGTTTCTGGCAATGTATTCCCACTCTCTTGGATAGTGTTGTGACGAGCAGCTGATTCTTCTTTCCGATCGCCTGGCGTGCAATCCACAGCCTTTTGCAGGGATTCAATGAATGCCACCGGAAGTGATTTCTTCTCGGTTCGTTTCTGTTGATCCTCACTTCCTTTCCCGGAAGAATACTCTTCCTTGCTCTCGCCTCCGGAGGTACATTCGCCTCCCTCTCCCATTCTCTGGTGAATCTCTAGCATAGTGCGCTTCCTTTCGTCGTAATTGAGTGAACGGAATCAGGCTCCGTGAGGGAGCCGTAAAAGTCGAGCAGCAGGAGCATTCGAGACTTTCAAATGCTTCTGTATTTTCTTTCTGACGCAGCCCATGACCGGTCGGTTTGGTCAACAGGAAGATGCTATGTCCGTTTAGCTGTCAAGATAGCGAGTGTTCGACGACAAAATTTCCTTGTTCACTCTACTGCAGGTAGTGGCACCTGAAATTTCAAATTTCGACCGAATCGCGGTATCGGTATAGTTTTCGGATGTTTTGGGCAGAAAAATATCTGTCATTGCAAAAACAGATGCCATATATGGTGTCGCCTTGTATTGCTTTGCGAATGGAGATGCGAAAGGAGGTATCATGGAGTTCCGTCGTATGGATGTCGTATCGCTAGTGGGATTTTGTACGGAACCGTTCGACCGGAGCGCACGCGTCCCGCCGGCAGAACTAACCCGACGTGCGACAAACTGTTTGCTGGATCTTACTTGTATGTCTCCTGGATATAGATGAACGTGTTCCATGAAGTGCCACTACCTATAAGCGAACACTATGGTCTGAAAAGGTCGTCAATTAAGGCCTTGAAAGTCAGTAGCGTGAGCGGCATTTTCTCCGCCGAGCTTGATGGACAAGCAGTTGTCATCAAAGCTCAGCCAATCGGCGAAGGATCATTAAATCGAGCCTGGATCAAAGAAGTTTACGACTTTCTCTTAAAAGGAGAATTCGAAGCATATGCTCGACCACTACCCAACGGAAATTTAGTGGACTGCGAACGTGACGGTTTGCTCTGGACGATGTTCGAGTATGTGTCTTCCGATGAGCAGTTCAACTGGCTGGAGGGAGGTTGGAACGCAAGACACTGCCGGGAGCTTGGCGTGCTCTTGTCCAAACTGCATGCGTTGAACGTGTCAGATCTCGAGCTTCCACAATCGAGTTTGCTTGGGCAATTTGATCTGTTTCCTGGCGACAATAATTTCGCATCCTATTTATCGAGTTCTCTGGAAGCAATGGCATCACGATTTGCTCTCTCGATTGAGCAGAGATTGCTGGCGGCGCTCGATCGAAAGTTCGCGCAGTGTGCTGAGACCGTTCGTGCAAGCTGCTTGAAGACGAATTGTTTCGAAGACTTATTTGCAGGAAAAGCTCTGGTTCATAGTGATGCGCATTTTGGCAACGTAAGATTCAGAGATGGCAAAGCGTATGCATTGATCGATTTTGACTATTCCCACGTCAACACTCCGGCATATGATCTGGGTTATGCGCTTTTCACGGCCACCCGAAAGTTTGGTGAAGACTGTGATGGGCCCTCCGCCTCAGCTAGCGTCAACGATTACGAGTCGAGGAAGAACGCAATTCGATTGATCCTAAAGAGGATGGAAAACTGTTTTCTAGAAAATGGACACGCGCAGCAGAACTCTTCGCCTCTCGACACAGACGTAGCAACGGAGCTTCTAATGGGATACCTGGGCGGCTCCCCAGACCGTGTGCAGAACTTGCCGAAGCTTCTCTTACATCTCACGCCTAATTTTCGTCTTGCAGCCTTTCTGGTGCTTTCCTGGTTGATCGACCAGCTTGGCTCGGAAAAGAGTCCGGAAGGTGACGAGTCAAGCACTGAGTTGAAGCTGCAAATCAGTGCGGTTAGTTATTGTCTTCGTACACTGGCGCCTTGAGTATCGCTTTTGGAAGTTAAATTTATCTAGACTGTGACAAGATTGAAGCAATTATATCAGCGGCTGGAGACGATTGATGCGCGGGCGTTGTCTTACTTTTCGAATAGACTGCAAAGTTGTATGCATCAAATCTCGCTTGACAGGCTAATGATATGTCGTAGAGTTTCTTCATGGTTTAATGAGCGCTTGAGATTAAATGCCTGTAAGGCGCAGGATCTACGTGCAAGTCGCATTTGAGTTGGATTGTTTTGGCAAGCGGTGGAGCTGAGATGAGCAATATGCACAGTACTGAATTTGGTGTCATTACCTCGACTGTTCCCAAACAGGGAGGTACTTCGTCCTCGCCTTCGACTGGCGAGGAATTGGTCACTACGGTTCCGAGCGATGAAGTTAGACCGCTTGGAGAGTTGAGTCGCGACCTATCGCACGGTGGACAGGAAGCCGTGTTGACGGAAAGGTTGCGTCGACTGGTTTCTTCTCTCGCTAGAGCAGAAGAGATCGTAGAAGCTTATAGCCAGTTGATTCGTCACTATTTAGATCATTCCAACATTGATTCGGCGGAACAGATGCTTGAGGAAGTTCTCTCATATGGACGCGAGTCCTATGGGGCACAACATCCTGCAGTGGCACCGCTTTTCATTGAGCTGGCATTCGTCAATTATCGTCGCGACAATTTCAGCAAGGCCAAACTTCTACTGGAAACGGCTCTGTTCATCGAAGAGCAGGCGCACGGAGAAATAAGCGAACCGGTTGCATTCATTCTGCACAAACTCGGACGCATTCAGGAAGCCCTGGGCAACGAGAAGGAAGCCGAGCAATTTTACCTGCGCGCCGTCACTGTTTACGAAAACACTTACAGTGAGGACGAGTCGCAGATCATCACAGCCAGAGGCGATCTGGCCAGGATGCGCCGGAAGAAATAGTTCTTCCGCGAGGACGAACCAATATCCAAGGGCCAACTGCATTCAACGTTTTCACGATATTAATTTCAATGAGCTTTTCAGGCTAATGTAGCAAGGAAAGCTCATTTTGTTTGATTTGTTTCCAAAAACAGCTAAGTCAAAATCTTCGCAATAGCCGTAGGAAAAGAGTTTCTGCATCCTCGCTGAAGTTGACCAACCCGCCTGGACATACCGTTTCGATGAAGTCCCAAGTGTGTCGCGGCGCTTCTCTAGAGCGCCGCACACTATCGACTCTTCCAGCCATTTGAACTTCTTTTCTCGGGAAATATAACTATACAGTATAGCATTACAAAAAGACAATCTAAATGGCATGGAGAGCCGTTGTACGCCTTTAACGCAATCTCACTCAAGGATAGCGGCTCAGATGCAATACCTGAGCCGCTATCCGCGAGTGGTCAACGCAACTTGTTATGGTTGCGCTCCTTTGGTTTATCCTGGTTTGTGAGTCTCGGATTGCGTTTGATAGAGCGGGGGTTCCTGTCCGCTCTCCGTCAGTTACCTGTAGTTGCTCTTCACGACCTGGATAAGGGCAATCTTGTAGTCGGTCTTGGCCCGGTCGTAATTTGCCAGGACGTTGTTGGCGACCGTGGGGTTATAGACCTCTCGGGCATCGGCCAGCAGCCGGCCTTTTCGCCTGAGTTCTTCGTACGCCCTCACATTGTTGGGGCCCAGCGGAGATGTGTCCAATCTCTGCAGGCTGGCTTCGTACTCCGCCTCCAGCCGCCGATAATCGCTGACTGAGTCGCGCTTGCGCAGCGTGTCGATGTAGCGGGCCTCTCTCTCCACCAGAACATTCAGTGCTTCGTCAAATGCCTGGGCGGCGGCCGCCAGCCTGGTGTTTTTCTGAGAGGCAGACAGGGCGACACCAACGTACGCCTTCTCGATCTCTCGGTGTGCCTCCCCGACAGCAGCTACTTTTTCCGCTTCCTGGACGCGCGGATTCTCGCTGACCAAGCTTGCCGCATACGCCTGTTCTGCCTCGAGAAGCCTTTCCTGGCTCCTTTGCTGGTCTGCCGCGGCTTGCCGGTAGCGCTTTCCGGACGCGTCACTCGCTTGGACGGAATAATTGGCACTGAACTTTGCCTGGTCGAAGATCTCTTTGGCCTTGGGAACCTTGGCGAAATCATCAGCCAGATCACCGTCTGCAAGCGAAGCCCGCATCCCCCACTCATTGAGCTGGCTGCGCGCCATTTCGAACTGGTCGGCGTATCGACGCCTGCTCTGTTCGTTGTCCTCGTGCTCCCTCGCCGCCCGATCGAGCGCGCGAGTAGACTCGTCCTCCTCGCGCAAGGCGGTGACCCACTGGCGGAACAGCTCCTTTGATGGAGGACCTTGACTGGCGCTGGATGACCGTGGCAAGGACTGGTAGTGGGAAAGAAAAATCCACGTGGAGGCAAGAATCATCGTGATTCCGATAGCCAAAAACGTGATCGCGTACGCGCGGTACGGGGGCAGGCTATTGGCGCGAGTGCGGAACATGAGCGCTTCTCCTGTGCCTGGCGACATCAATCTGTTGTCGCCAATGTGAAAATTGGTAGTCTTCCCGACAAGGCAAGGTCCTCGCGATACTACCGATGGTGCGTGGCGGGGACCCGAGCTGGACTTAGTGGCGGGTGCGCTGGTTGTCCGTGCAATGTGACGACGACCATCCGCATCACTTCTCAGCCCGGGTTGATGGGACGAGGTTCGTTTAAACCGGCGGACGGTGTTGCTTTAGTTCGATGCCGGACCCGCGATTAATGCAGAGTGATCTGGAGCGGTGCCCAGGGGAGGCACTCCAGCCATTTGCCCCCTTCGACCAGATCCGCGTCGGAGAGAATCGACTGCAGGATGGACTTGATTCGACGATCGCGCCACTTGCGATCCAATCCCTTGAGACCCGGCGTGGCGAACAGACTCAGCGTGTAGGCCAGACGGACGACGGCCTGGAACACCGCTTCTCGCAAGGGAAGCGAGGAAGCTGCGAGCTCCGCGCGGATCACCCCTTCCGCGAAGCATCGGATGCTGTGCCTGTCCGCGTTGCGTTGGCAGGCGAAGTACAGCGCCAGGTTGGCGAAGAAATTGCCGCAACCTGCCGCTCCCAGTGCCGCCAGGTCTGGTTCGACGAAGCGACCGCCATAGGGTGCCACGAAGTCCGTTCTCACCCGGAGAAGCTCCGCCTCCCTCGAAGGGTCGGCAAGGAGAAGGAGGTGCGCGGTGTGAGCCATGTCATAGCACCCGAGTCCGCTGGTGCGCAGACGAATGAGACCGGTCTCCTCGTCGGCGAGCACGAAGGCGCAGAACTCCGGGAAGATGCGGTCCAGACCGCCGACAGGATGCAGAGTCGTGGCCAACGAAAAATCCCGCAACCAGTCGTCGCTGAGATAGCCGAGATTGGCCGCGAAGAACTCACTCAGACCCTTCAGTTCGATGGGCAACTTCATTCTCTAACGGCTCCAGAGAAGGTGGCTGCAGTGGTATCGGCACCAGTGAGAACAGGGTGTTGCAGCTGCTACTGCGACCACAATGTTCGCAGTATCCGTTCCTAGTTCGCGATGTACGTTGCCTGCTCTGAAGACAGGGGTCTCGCGATACTGCTGTAGTTCGCGCGGAGGAACCGAATGATCCCTCCGCGTCAGACCGAGTGCTGTCAGCCGTGCTGTTTATTCACTCCTGAAGCCGGCTTTTACCACCTCTTCGAAGGCCCGTTCGTAGGACTCGGCTGCGCGGTCGAACTTTTCCATGTCCGCGTAGGCGGTCTTCCGGCCATTGGTCTCCTCGGACTTGATAAATCGTCGTCCCTTCTGTCGCAATGCCTCATACCACTGGGTGGAATCGGGGCTGAGCGGAACCTGCCCAGTACGCGCCAGGTCTTTCACGAAGTCAGCCTCGATTTGCCAGTAATCGCTGGCTTGCTGACGACTGCGTAGAGACTTCTCATAGGCCGGCTCGCATTCGAGCAGAGCCTTGAGTGCGTTCTCGAACACCTTAACAGCAGCGGCCAGTTGCTTGTTATTCGGATTACTGGCCATTAGCGAGGCGACGTACCTTGTCTCGATCTCTCGTCTCGCGCGACCTTCTGCCACATCTGCCTGCGGATACAGCAGTTCCTCGAGTTCCGCGTTCTTCGCGCGCGGCGAATTCGGTTGCGACGGCGCGCCTTTGCCTTTGGAAACCTTTCGACTGACGTCTTCGCGGAACCCAGCATGCAACTCAGCAAGGGACTTCACACCCTGAATAAACTCGACCTTGGCATCATTGAATGCGCGTCGTGCCAAAGCCACAGCGCCTTCCGCTTCCTGCAGTTCACGGTCGATGCGTTCTGCGACTCGACTGGCTTCGACGACCGCAGCGAAGTCGACGAGCACGTCTCCATCTGCTCTGGCGGCCTTCCGACCCGCCTCCATGAGGCTCTTCTGCGACTCGGCCCATTCCTTGCCTTGCAGTTCCTTCGCCCGTGCCGCTTTCTTTTTGAGATCGGCATGGGAAGCCTCAAACTCCCGGCGAAGCCGATCCATTTGACGGAGCGCCTCCACCCATTTGCTGAATGGATGAGACGGGTCCTTCCAGACCTCGATGTCCGGTGTCACGGGTGGTGCCTGCGCATACAGGCGCGTCCCACCAGTGGGCACGCTGAGCGTCAACACGATGAGCATAGCAGCCGCGCGATTTCCAGTGAAAGTCATCACTTTCTCCTACGAGCACAGTTGATCTAGTCAGCAGACAGCACAGTCAATGCAGAACCTTACCGCAACAGTGAATGGCGGAAAAATAGACCAGGGAAGCCATTGCAGCCGCTTAGCTACCCTTGCCAGACCGCCTCGGAGAGGATCGCTCGCCGGCTCCAGGTCTCCGAACCCGGCGAGCAAGCAGGTCAGAAAGCGTGAATCGCTACCTTGACCACAAACTCATACTGCCGCGTGGATTGCTGAATTACAGTGTTCAGCCGCGCCTGCTGGCGCCGACAACGTACCCAGCGATCGCACCCGCCAGACTGAGAACGCCGGTACCGGCGGCGAGGTTGGTGATGAGCGCATGGAATCCGGCGAAAGAGATGAGAATGGCGAGAAACAGCAGGACCACGCCTGTTTGAATTGTGAGGTGACCCTTTCGTTGACCGGCAGTGAATCCGACGAAACCAGCAGCGACGAGGATGGCAGTAATTGCGGCGGTGGACATGGGCGGGACTCCGGGTTAGGTTATGAGGAACACCTGCCTGTTTTGCCTGCGACACACTGGATTGTGGCTCGCGGGCAAGCGCCGCGGAGAGCGGCGCTTGGTGGGATTGCCGGGACGTGAGGACGCCTGCTGAACTGTTTGCCCGACGTCCTCGCGGGAACCCGGCATGAAAGTTTCTAAGGGACTTCATACCCTCCGAGTACTCGTCCTCGGCTTCATAGAATGCGCGGCGGGCAACAGCCGCAGCCTGTTCCGCTTCTTTCATCTTGTCGTCGTACGTCAGACGTATCTGATCTGCGTGCGAAACATCGGATGGTTACTGCTGATCGCTTGCCGACACTGCGGGCATCGCCGAGAGCCGCGGTTGTCGGGACTTCGGGGACGTCGGGGAGAACCGACGTATAGGGCGGCGAGGCAGTACGTCGGGAAGCACAGCAGACAGGCACCGAGGGCAATGCTGCCCAGGAGCGCTACTGCGCCGACCAGCGCCAACAGGACAGCGGTAACGGCAAAAGCGATTCTGGTTGCACGATCGAGCGGGTGCATGTTGAATCCGCTGAAGGCCCCCACGAGCGCCGCCGTTAAAATCACTCCCAAGACGAAGGTGAACACGTTTTTGACTCCTGTCAGACGAGGAAACGCAGATCAACTGCGACTTCCGTCATCCATGTGGAAAAGCAATTGGTAAAAGCAGGTGAGTTGGAAACCACCCGCTGCAGTTACTGTCAGGTGCCTACAACGAAACGCCGTTTTGTTCGAACCGATGGCATTTGCCGTTGTGGCGGTAGGCTATCTCCAACGCAAAAGCGAGATGAAAATATGCACTACGAATGGAATCAAGGTGCCAGTGACTGGTGTAGAACTTGCTCCGAAAGATTAGAGAAAACTGATAATTACTATATTAAGCACATTTTCTCTTTGAAAGAACACCACGAAGATCAAGTACACGATGGCGAAAAATGGCGCTGTACCGGAAGTAAGAGTTGCCGGTCATTTATCGGCTCCATTGTTCATAAGAGAAACTGTGGAAAATAACCTAACTCAGTTAATTCAGTTCATTATCGACAATATCGTGTCTGGCGCATGGTTACGGGATTTATTGCGCTTGAGCTGATGTGATGAGCTGCAAAATGTCGCTGAATGTTCTCGATGTAGCTTGGTGATGCCGTAATTTTTTTCGGTCTTGGGCCTGAGGATTATAAGCGTGGC
>CAYTDR010000230.1:0-9011 GCA_964436185.1 uncultured Candidatus Obscuribacterales bacterium
AACAGGCTGAAAAAATGCTTGTCGGTGTGCTCCTCACCAATGTTGAGCCAGCGGATTGCGAACTCTGGAAGGACAAAGCAAGAAGAGAGGATGGTCCCCCGACTCTGATACCGCATCTGGTAGCGATCGACTCGTATCGAAGAGAACTGTATGAGGTCGCTTTGAGAGGTTTGGAAGCGGGGCGGAGTGATAAGGGAATTGTGCTCGATGGCGGTCAAGGCCTGGCACTCGGACTGGTGCTTGGCAAGTCCGAGTTAGATCATCGTTACCGGGTAGAGCGGCTTTTGGCCAATGCCATCAAGGGAACCAATGGCGACGAAGTGTTGGCTGGTGTGTTCGAGGCGCTCAGCGGCAATGCTTCCGGCGGAGTTGAGATTGCCAGAGCGCTTTTGCATGGCGCCAGCCTCAAAGAGTTCCCCGCCATGTTTCAGCGAGTCGCTGGATGGGCTAAGAATGGCGACCCTATTGGCCTCACTGTTGTCGCCGGCATTCTTGCCAGACCAGGGCTAAATCCGGAATTGATGCGCTCTAGCAGAGAGATTATCCTCAAATGCGCTGACAATCCCGCAAAGCAAAGCCTGGTACTTGAAGTGCTTTTGCAAACCTACAAAAAGGAAGGCGGCTCTGACCGAGGGACTTTAGTAAGACCTTTAGACTATACTCTTGTCGAGACAATGGGAGACGTGCTTGGCAAAGCGAACAAGGAACGTCTTTCGCAAGGGCTGGCTGAGAGCGTAACGGAGATTTTTCGCAAGGAACTCAGAGCTTTCGACTATCGTCAAGCTTCGTTTGCACTCTCTAAGCTTTCCTCTGAAGAAGAGCGGCAGCTCGACCACCTGATCCGTGGCTTTCTTTCGCTCTCTGGAGAAGTTGCCCTTGACAAAGGTGACCTGGAGTTGATCTCCAAGAATCTCCGACCCGCTCTGGCCGACGCATTGAGAGAGAAACGCTGGGACGTCAAGGAAGAGCTACGACCGCAGCTCGTTAGAGCTATTCTCAACAAAGTTTGCTCTCTAAAATACCTGGAGGACGACACAGTCCTGGCCCTTGACTGTCTTGGTTCCATGTCCAAGTTATTGACGCCCAAGGATCTGAAGGAGCTGGCCAAATCGATTGCGCCCAGCGAGAGGCGAGACGCTCCAGAAGTCCGCAATGCATATGCGCAATCCCTATTGAGAATCATTGCCTCCACCGAGTCCACTCCCGAGCTTGTGTCCACCGCCCTCAACTGTCTGGAGAATTCGCGCTGGTACCAGAATCACGACGAGCAGGTGCGCAAGGCTCTGACTGACTACGTGCAGGGACGCATGCCGAGCCTGGATCAGCTGGATCAAGTAATTGCAATAGTGGGCGATTGCGGAATCAAACCACCTGTGGCGCTCGTGGTATCACGTATGGGGCTACCACTCTCCAAAGAAATGATTGAAAAGGTGGAGGCCTGCCAGAGGAATCTCGGTGGTGATAGAACAGTCTTATTGAAAGTTCTGGAACGAGCAGCCAAGCTCAACTCCTTACCGGCAGGCCTGAATCCGTTCGGCAAAGTTGCTCTGACGGGTCTCATCTCCGATCTTGCCGCTGCTCCTTTGACAGCAGACTCTCCATACGCGTTTCTCGTCACTAATGTTGTCGATGAGCATTTGAAGGAAGCCGAAAACAAACTATTGGATCGCTTGCTTAAAAAGTCCAATGAACAGCTCAGAGCGGAAGATCTGCCACCAATGGATCGTTTCGATCTTGTTCGACAACTGAGTGCAACTGCCGAATCGGGCATCTCTCTAGGTGGTCAGGCCCAGGTAAATTATGACAAGTCGCTTTCCAGCTTGCGAAACGTTACCAAAGACGGTCATCAGACCTCCTATTGGTGGCTAGCCGCTGGTGGTGTCGGCTATTTATTCAAGCGATTCGGACCTGGCGGTACCGTTGATCAGTTCCAGGATAAGCAGCGTGATGCCCTGTTAGATTGGCGGAAGGCTCAGCAACCTCTAGCTGAATCGATGATGGAAACCAAAGTCCTCCTTGACTGCTTGAAGTCTCTGAAAAATACAGACATGGTAGGCAAGTACCTGCAAGAGCTCAGCAACGGCGAAGTTGGACAAAGCGATATGACTGCATTAAAGATCTTGAGTCGCTGTGGCGCAGACGATTTACATAAGCAGGTTCCATTCATTTACAAGGGAATTTTCGGTGACACGGAAGAGCCGAGAACGCTGGGTCTTCTGCAAGCACGGGGGCGGCAAACCAGTCATGCAGAAAGTGGAGAGATTTGGCAGCGGTTAAGGCGGCTCCACGACACCGAGATAGGAACAGCACCAAGATTCCTCACCACAGGTAGTGCGCTAATATTTATCACTCGAGGTGATTTGCTGAAATCCGGAGAAGCTGATGGTGTTGACCTCTATTCGCGACGGAAAGACATTCACGACATCGCCATGAATGAGGCCTTTCGTCAAATAGATCAGGATGAGCGCATGGTCAGCGCCTTATCCAGCTTCGGCAAACTTTCCGGTCTCATAAGCACTACCCAGATGTTATTTCATGAGGGAATGGCAGGAGAACGAGGTCCACACTACACCAATTTCGCCAGAAGGATGGGCGATGAGATTCAAGAGGCTCTTGAGGAGCTGCGTAAAGAGGCACCAACAATTCGGAAGCTGATTCGGGAGTTAGAGCAAGCCAGGGATAAAGCGGTTGATGAGGAAGCAAAAGAAGGATTGAATGCGCGCATAAAGATGCTAGAGGATGTGCTTCAAGGATTTGTTCCCAACTCTCAAGGCAAGACGAACAGCCGCAGATATAATGAGCTGCAAGAAATGTGCCGAGTCATGAGATCCTCGGATTTCGATCCGAATACTTTTGGGACATGGTTGCGCGACAACGTAGGAACGCTTGCTTTGGTAACCACGGCACTTGCCGGTATTGCCACCATACCATTCTCCGGTGGCATGAGTGGCGTGCTTGCCGCTGTAGCGATGTCAGCCCTGATGGCTACGGTTTGCTATGTAGCTGGTGAGGCCTGGAAATTTGGCCGCCATGAATGGGGTGGAGCTGCCTACGGATCCGACTTCATTGATTCGGTGCTCCATCTGACCGGCATTAGAGAACGTGATACCAACACGCTCAGATATGAGGGGGGCGAATTCGTAGTTCCTAAGGAGTTAGATGCAGTCTTTGAAGAATCGCTTAAAGAGATCGGAAAAGAGACTCTGATTTTCCTTTGTGCTGCCGGGTTTGGAAAGGTCGTGGGAGAGGCTCTGAAAGGCTTTAGCAATCCTGCCGCGAAGCTCGCCGGTAAGGAGATGATCGAAGATGCCGCTCGAGTCGCACGTGCTCTCAATCAAGCAGCAGCTAAGAATCCTCTGGCAATCCGCTGGGCAGGGTCTTTTGTCAAGGAATGGGTCAACCAACTACCATGGGCTGGCCTTGCTGGCGTAACTGAAGCAATACTGCATGACTCGACCAGTGGTCTTCTTCCTAAAGACGCCTCGGCTGAAGATCGTCAGGCTCTCGAACTTGTCAACCATGTCACTGCATTGCTCTTTACCGTTCTCAGCCATCGAGTCGCTGGCCACGTTATGAGACCTGAGGTGCTTGCAGGCGGGCATCTGAAGATTCCATACAATCGAGCCGACTTTCTCTTCCAGCTTAGAAAACAGTATCTGGCGACAGGCAAACCCATGCCCGAGATACTTCTGGCCGAAAACGGACAGGCTAGTGTGAAAGTTGGAAAACGCACCCTCTTGTTTACCTTCGAGGATCCGATGGCGGTGGCGACGAAGCTAAACAGGTTTGGTTTCAAACCCGAGCCGCCAGTACCAGGTGAGCTGCTTCCGACTGAAAGTCAACCCTCACGCGAAGGCCAGAAAATTAGGAGCGGAGAGCCAGAAGCGACCCTCGTCAAAGAGCTGGAGCCGGAAACTCTGGAGCAGTTGCGCAACCTTGTCGATGAAGGAGAGATCTCTCACAATGACTTCGTTTTGTTGCAGAAAGCATTCCAGTTAGGTTTACTGAAACCAACTCCAGGCGAGACCATCACCAGCTTTATCAAAGAGAGGATCCTCAAGGCAGATCGGACGGTCCGCAATGAGTATTTGAAAGAACTGTCGCTCGACGTTCGCTTTGCAGAACGGGTACAAGCAACTCTGGGCGAGGATGTTGTGAATACCACTCCAGATCCGGCCAGTGAGCCTATTGCTTCCCCAGGGGATGAGCTGGTGGGTGGTCTGGTGCCAGTAACCCCTGACAGCCTCAAAGGACCCAACAAAAGTACTCCCGTGGTGTATAGAACGGAACCTGAAGGCACGCGTCCTGGCTATGTGGTGTCTGACTCGTCGGGTAAGTGTGTTTTCGTGCCTGAGCCGGGCTCCACTCCTGAAGTGAAGAGCGAGGCTACTTGGTCGGCGATTCCGGAAAACTACGTGAAAGTCCGAGCTAACGCAGACAGCGCCCTCTACTATGATCCGGCCAGCAAGAAGTTGTACCTGGTGCGCACTGAGGGTGGTGCATTGCGGGCCTGCGAAATCAAGTCAAATGTATCCGAGCTTACAGATACCGAGTTGGCGTGGCCGGCTATGAATCCCGTGGTGCGAGAGCGTCGGGCCCTCGAGTTGGGCAACGTGACAGTATCGTCGGCGCGCAACAGTCGTAGTATGACTGTTGGCGACAGTGCAGATTGCGATGTAGTCGTCGGACAAGCAAACCGCAATGGTTGCCGTTCTGCTGCCGTGTGGGGCTCCGACCAGGGCTTCTTCGTGCAAAAGCTGCCTGGCGGCGAGCGAGTCGTCATTCGTCACGCTGATGGTACTGCCGACACGATGCTCACTTCGGGCACCACGTACAGGCTGCGTCCAGGTGATACCCTGGTTATCGGAAACAAGCCTGTATCCTGCAAACCTACTACAGAGCCAGCGTTTCTCAAACGACCTCTATCTCAATCCTCGACAGGTCAGGCAAAGAGGGGACCTAGAATTGATTTCGCCGACCAAGTCGAGGTGGCGGAAAGCCTTAAGGATGGTGGCGTATACGAAGATACTCATCTCTCTGACTCAAATGTCCCCCGCAGAATAGTCGATCCATCCCATCCAGTGATTCAGGAAATTCTGAAGACAGCCAGGGAGCGATTGAGCCGTCGAGGCGATATGACGCCTGATGAAGAGATTATGGAACTGGCCAGGCTCGTTCATGAGCTGAGCACTCCATACGATACCACAGTAGATCCTTTTTCCGGAAGCTCCGCCCGCACGAAAAACAATACGAAACTCGACTCCAGCGCAGGTAAGTTGGACATCGACATCGGTCGAGAAGGAAGCATTCATCTGGGTGATTTGATCACATTCAAACGCATGGTCTGTCTCGATCAGGCGATGTTGCTCAAGCTACTGCTCGATAGTCGTGGACACAAGTGCAAGGTGGTGACGGGCGAATACGGCACCGGCGGGCACGCCTGGGTCGAGGTGGAGGTAGGCGGCAAGAAGTACATCTATGATCCCCGCAACATAAAATCACAGCGGGGTGGCATACTTGCCGAGAGAGCAACTGACTATCATCAGTACCGTTCGCCGTCGGAGCGACCAACGGGCAAGATCAAGAGTGGCGATACTGTGGCCGATGCTCTAGATCCACTTAAGGAGGTATTGGCAGGAGAAGATCTGAGTAGAATTTCCGATCCTCAGGAACGAGTCAGGATAGCAAAGGAGCGACTTGACTCCTACCTGAAGACACTTGAGGGGCTCACAGACGAAGCCAGGACAGATCTGGTCGAGTATTTATTTGATGATAATGGTGTGTCTAAACAATGGCAATCCCACAGCAGGCTGCGTTGGCGCAGGGAGCAGCTTGCGGATCTCTTGAACCGAATGAAAACCACGCCTGAGTACGCAAAAAGACTTGCCTCCTCATTTAGGAACAACCCGTTGCGTTATGGAGCCTACATGAAATACCCTGAACTGCTCTCCCAACCGATAGACAGTTTTGTAGTACTTGCAAGGGGTGAAGAAAAAACCAGCGTTAACTACGAAGACTGGACACCCCAGTTCGATACCGCCGTAAGATATTATCGAGATAAGCCTCCTAACAATAGACAGCTCCATCTTGTAGATATCGTCAAGGGCAAGGTGGGACAAGAGTTGTGGAATTGGGCGAACGAGGAATCAACGGGAATGGATCTTAACAAGAAATCCCATTGGGTCGACCAAAGTGCGCGCTCAGCGCCCTCTGGGGAATTAGAACAGACATGCCCGCCTCGCCTTCAGCGCCAACTTATACGTGATGGGAATCACCATAATGTCGACCTGGATTAGCATCGCTCATCGGTGCGAGTAGGTGGGTCTCCGAAGACACGATTCACAATGCAACGCCATTTAAGTGACTTGCTTCTGCACGTCTCCTCGGCAAGGCCTTTGATTTTTTGCGGGTCTTGAGTACGTTCGCGCAACAGTTTCGTAGGTTCGGCGCATCGCTGGTAAATTACTTCGCTCGCCTCAGCTTCTGTTTCCGACGTTCACGCTCAGTTCATGCAGCGCCTCCATAATCTCGACATTGGAGAACCTAACAAATGAACTGCGAAAAATCTTCTCGTCTCAATTCGCTTCTGCGATGGCTTGACTCAGATTCGGTCTTCGAGGATTCCCGATTGGTATTGCCGGGCGCACCTTCCAGCGAATTCGACAGATGGTTGCCTTTCGTCTTTCTGCACGCGGGCTGCGCCTTGACCATCGTGACAGGCTGCTCGAATGTCGCCATAGTCGTCTGCCTGGCTCTCTACTGTATACGCATGTTTGCAATAACCGGGTTCTATCACCGCTACTTTTCGCATAGAGCCTTCAAGACCTCAAGAGCGGTCCAACTGCTCTTTGCCCTTATCGGCTCGGCGTCTATGCAGCGCGGACCATTATGGTGGGCGGCTCATCACAGAGTGCATCACGCCAAGTCAGACAGAGAAGGCGATCTTCACTCACCTAATGAGCGCAGTTTCCTCTGGTCTCATATCGGATGGCTAACTTCAACCAAAAACATGGTGACTCAGTACGAGAGAATTCCTGACTTTGCCAGCTATCCGGAATTGAGACTGCTGAACAGATTCGATTGGGCGATGCCCTCACTACTCATCGCGCTCCTCTACGTATCCGGCGAATACCTCAAATACACTCATCCTGCGCTCGCAACTAGCGGTGCACAACTTGTCGCATGGGGTTTTTTCATAAGTACAGCAATTTTGTTTCACGCCACGTCCTCGATCAACTCTGTCGCCCACCTGTTCGGATACCGCCGTTACAACACGCAGGACAACAGCAGGAACAATCCGCTGCTCGCCATATTGACGTTGGGAGAGGGTTGGCACAACAACCACCATAAATTCAGCAACTGCGCTCGGCAAGGTTTCGCCTGGTGGGAAATCGACATAACCTATGCGGTGCTCCAGATCATGAGCTGGTGTGGTCTCGTCTACGACTTGAAGCCTGTGCCCTCATCAGCACTGTCGCGAGGGGAGCCCGATCATGTCCCGGCTAGACAGAAAGCAGGTGCAGGGTGAGCAGTATCGCCATAGTCGGAAGCGGTATCGCAGGTCTGGGACTAGCCTACTACCTCAAGCTAACTCGCGACCAGGTGACGATCTACGAGAAGGACAACCACCTCGGTGGTCACGCCAACACGATAGACGCGACTGAAGGCGGTAAAGAGATTCCGATCGACACTGGTTTCATGGTCTTCAACCACGCCACTTATCCACTGCTCATCAAGTTGTTTGCAGAACTGGATGTGCCGACGGAAAAAACCGATATGTCTTTCTCGGTTCAGCACAAACTTTCAGGTCTGGAATATGCGGGTGCGAGTTTAGACCGACTATTCGGAGATCGAAAAAACTTTTTCAATTTTCGATTCTGGCGCATGCTGGCAGAGATCGATCGTTTCAACAAAGAAGGTCATGAAACAGTTTTAGACCCGACCAATGAACTGTTGAATCTGGCGGACTACGCGCGATCCAGAGGTCACAACGATGACTTCATCAATCTATATCTCTTGCCGATGAGTTCGGCCATCTGGTCGACGCCGCCTGAAAAGATGTTGAAGTTTCCAGCCATCACATTACTTCGGTTTTTCAAGAATCATGGACTGCTCGGCGTCGGCACTCAGCACCAGTGGTGGACAGTCACAGGCGGCTCCAGAGAGTATGTGAAACGACTGGTGGCGACACTGAACACGGTGCCGCGCATCGCGAGCGAAGTGGTTCAAGTCAAAAGAGAAACAAGGAAGGTTCTCGTCACCACAGTGAATGGAGAAACCAGAGAGCACGACCAGGTGGTCCTGGCTTGCCATGCCGATCAGGCACTGCGACTGGTGGCAGAACCGACCAGCGATGAAACTCGCTTGCTCTCGTCGTTTTCCTATCAGGAAAACGACACAATACTGCACACCGATCGCAAGGTGATGCCTTCAACGAAAAGATGCTGGGCCTCGTGGAACTATTGCATCGATGAAAGAGGCACCAGCACCCACTACTGGATGAACAGCCTTCAACACGTTTCCCAAAATAAGGATTATATCGTCTCGCTAAACGGCGAACATTCGATAGACCCTTCACAGATATTGAAACGCTTCAGCTACCACCACCCCCTGTTTGATTCGAACGCCATCAAAGCTCAGTCGGAATTGCACGTTTTGAACGAGCATTCTCCGCGCGACCAGATTTTTTACTGTGGCAGCTACTTCGGATACGGCTTCCACGAAGACGCGCTCAAGTCCGCGCATCAATTGGCCGAAGTGTTGAAAGGTCAGGTTTTATGCAAATGAGATCGTGCGTTTACGAGTGCGAGGTCTGGCACGAGAGGAAACTTCCCTGTTTACACGCTTTCGGCACAAAGCACTTCATGTTCTACCTGTGTCTGGAAGAGTTGAGTTCAAGTAAACCGAACCTGCGACTTCTCGACTTCAATCGCTTCAATATATTCTCGTTTTTCGAGAAGGATTACTTGCCGCTGCAAGATAACCCTCAGTCCTCCCTTGCTCAAAGAGTG
>CAYTDR010000230.1:9021-9607 GCA_964436185.1 uncultured Candidatus Obscuribacterales bacterium
GTTCTCGGTTCAATCGCCAGAATCGAGATGCTTACCAACGTGAGAATTTTCGGTTATGTCTTCAATCCCGTCAGTTTGTACTTTTGCTTCGCAGCAGGCGAGCGACTATTGTGCTGCATTTGTGAAGTAGGAAACACCTTTGGAGAGAAAAAGGTCTTCCTCGTGCAACCGAATGCCGATGGATTGTTGAAAAGGAGACAGAAGAAGTTCTTCTACGTCTCTCCATTCACCAATCTGAATCAAGAATTCGACTTCGACATATCAGTGCCAGGGGCTGGACTGGACATCTGCATAGACACCATGGACGGTGATATGCCCGTAGTTAAAGCCGCGCTCAAAGGACGGCGAACAGCTTTAACCGATGGAAATCTCGTCAACTTGCTACTGCGCTATTCGTGGGCTACCGCCAGAGTCATTACGCTCATACACTATCATGCGCTCCTTCTCTGGATCAAAAAAGTTCCCTTTCACAGGAAAGAAGAATCGCCCGACATGCAGCTGGATGTGCTGAATCCAGTAATGAAACTACAGAGACCACAAGCGGTACCAGTCAAGGTGAGTAAAAATGGCAACGCTAACTAGAGAT
>CAYTDR010000231.1:0-9607 GCA_964436185.1 uncultured Candidatus Obscuribacterales bacterium
GTCACCGCAGCACTCCCCACTCTTCATCCATCACGAACAAAATCTGACGTTATCAGTCACTGCCAGATCGTTCGCCAACCGCCTCAGCCAAAATTTGCCCTGTATTTCCTCAAGCGAATCAACGGGGAAAGGCCAGTTCCGCAGCAATGGGGATTGGTTAATAGCCTTTCCAATGGTCATTAATTCCCATTTTTCTTACGTATAAAACTTACCCAGTCGAGTGACACCCAATCATAATGATATGCACGACCGACTAAACCAGCCTCCGTGGACCCTTACTCGCCAGGTGAAAAGTCGGCTAGTGAAAGGATCCTGGTGATCGCGCCGGTTCGTCGCCCGCAAGTATAAGACGCCTATCCTTTCCGGAACGGACGCCAAGATGGACTGGTCACCCCTGCCATATGGACGATCGTGTTTTATGGAATCAAGGCAACCTCATGAACGACTCCCAAACAGCCCCTCCACCCAATAAGTCCAAGACCAGCTGGTTAAAACAACTCCTGGCCCTTGTATTTGGCGCTGTTCTATTGTGGTTGGCCTTTCGAGATAAAGATCTCGATAAAATGCTCCTCCACATGCAGTCGGTCGATCCCAAGTTCCTTCTGCTTGCTTGTGTCTCCGGTATGGTCAGCCATTATCTGCGGGCTGCACGTTGGATTATCATGCTGGAACCCGTAGCCCAACGGAAGATAAGTTTGTGGAACTCCTTCTACTCGATCCTAATAGGCTACGCAGTCAATGTCGCGATTCCTCGCGGCGGCGAAGTGGTGCGCTTGATCACAATAAGCAAGAGAGAATCTATTCCGTGGGCCGGTGTCCTGCCCACGATGTTTATCGATCGCCTTATCGATCTGGCTTTTCTAGCTGGTTGCACAGGACTGACGCTGACTCTGCTGCAAAAAGTGAAACCGGAGGTCATTGCCAAGGTACCCTGGCTTATCCCTGGAGGCATCTCACTTCTGGCGCTCTCAGTTATCGGCCTGGCACTTCTTCCTAAGGCAGCCGCAATTATCAGATTTTTCACCAACAAAGAGTTCGTTCGCTCCAAAATTCCAACCAAACTGATGAGCGTGCTCGACGACTTGACGGGACAGTTTGATGTAGGGACGAGTTGCCTGACCAAACCGACAACGTTTCCCGTAATTGCACTGCAGAGCTTTCTTATGTGGTTCTGCTACTGGCTAAACTTCTACTTTGTGCTCTGTGCGTTCAGGCTAGAGTCTCAAGTCGATATAAGCACCCTCATCTGCGTGTTCACTATCGGCTCTGTTGGTGTGCTCGTACCCACTCCAGGTTCGGCTGGCAGTTTCCATTATCTGGTCACGACAGCACTGACCATGATGACCACGGTGGACCCCAACCAGGCGGTGGCTTACGCTACCCTCCTGCATCTCATAGCGTTTGTCCTGGTTACATGCATACCGGCAGCGGTTTGCATGGTGATCGATTCCTTGCTTATGAAGAAAAAGCAGTAGAGAAGCCTCTTACCACCGCTGATAAGAACTCTTCCAATCATGCCAATTTACCGATCCGTTTTTGACCTGGAGACCCTTTGAGTCGCCTTGCATCATGTCGTCAGCCTGAGAAGCGTTTCTCTGCCAGAAAACAATGATTCTTTAGGGAAGTAAACCTCTTTGAGCGCCTCTCAGGGGCTTGTCGTTCTTGCTCCATTTGCACAGCGATATCACCATCGGTCGCAGAGCTTCGCTGCAGAGCAGGCTTTTGGGTTGCAACCATATTTCAACCTTCCCTCCGCGATAATATCGACAACGGAGAAACGAGCTGGCTCCGTAGAGACACAATCAACCGGAGAGCCAGCCCGCTAATTTACTAAAGGATACCGGGCGAGGGTATCCGAAGCTGTGCACCCTGACCTGTGGACATGACTGTCGACGAACGACAGCTGCCGTTGGCATGCGAAAACAGACAAACATTGGAGGATAGGATGGGCGATTTTAGACCGATCTTCGAACAGAATGATACCAACCCAGAGTTGAGCTCGGCACCTTCTCCATTTATCGAGTGTCAATTTAATAGCCTGCTGGCGGCGAAGATTGTGCGAGACAATTTCGAAAAAATAGATTTGAACGCCAATGGTTTTGTCTCGGAAGAGGAACTTTTGCAGTCCTTGAGCACTGACTTCGGCAGTCCTGAATACAAAAGCTGCAATGCTGTCAGGGAGACCATAGATAAAATTGAAATACTCAACGATGACGAGTGGGGCTGGGAGCATCGCGGCGCGAGCAAAGCCGATCTCGACAAGATAATGTCGTTGCCCAAAGCCCACCCGGTCAGACGTGCACTGGATACAGTGGCAGGTGCAAGTAGCACATCCATAGTTGATTTGACAAACGCAAACGGTAAAATCATCGCGGCGGCAAACTCAATAAGGGAAGCCACGAAGAAGGATAATCTGATCGACACGGGCACCGACGAAAACAAGATCTGCACTACCCTGGATAGCTTGTCGAGCTCTGAGCGAGAGAAACTCAAATCGTTCTATTCTAAGAGATACCATCAAGACCTGCAGAAAGAGCTCACCAGCGAAATGTCAGGCTCGCAACTGGACCGAGCGATCAATCTTCTCAACAGATCGGATGACACATCTGATGATGCCGGGTTCGTGCATGAGCTGCTTCTCGAACGGCATGAATTCGGAGGAAGAACGAAGGCATCCATTGCCAAGGCTCTACGAGACAAACTTTCATCGATGACGTCGGCTGAAATATCAGAGGCCGACGCTCAATACCAAGAGCGGTACCACACCGACTTAAAAACAGCATTACTTGAAAGCGGAAGGTTCGACAAAGGAACCAACGAATCCTTTGCCATCCACCTTCGCGGATCCGATCAGCTTACTAACGATGACATGTTGAAACTAACTTCCATCGCGCTCGACAGCTCCAGTATCGAGATGTTCCAGGAAGCCATGCGCACAGCTACTCCGGAAGCTCGAGAACTCTTCATGCTTTATGGTGGAGAGCGACGGCTGACGAAAGCCTTCGGTGGAACCTGGATGAACGTGATACCGAACCTGATACCTATAGTTCGTGGAGGCAACCTCACCGACACAGAGTTGAACCGAGCCAAAGACCTGGCAGAGAATGGCAAATACAGTGTGAAATCGTTGATTGAGGCAAATCACACCTGGCTTGGCGACAACGAGAAAGCCATCGAGACAGCCTTTAAGCAAATGTCTAACGAAGACCGAGCCCGCTATGTCGCAGGCAGGAACATTAATCTGCATCCTGGCGAGAAAACGGATGGTCCGCTCACGGGTAATGAGTCGAAAGCACTTTCTTTCTACAAGCAGGTTCGAAGCCAGATAGAGTCAGCCGGCAATGCCACCGAGAGATTGATGTGGGAAGATCAGATCGAAGTAAAAGGCGGCTCGTTGGTTACGGCTCTCGGACGACACAACGGCTTCCTCTACGACTCGCACATAGATGATGTTTTGCGCACCATTGAGAACATCTCGGAGCCTGATTGGCGGAGACTGAAGACGGATACGCAGTTTCAGCAATCGATTGAGAACGTGATGAAGACCTATCTAAACCAAGATGGGCTACTGAGAGCGACAGGTTTGATAGAGAAAATGAAAGAGACGAAAAGCTTCTCCGAGGTCAAGGAAGACGGTAGTCGCTCTGTTCTCGAAAAAATCAAAGACAGCCAGGGGCGTGGATTCCTCGCACTGTATACAAAATCTGAGAACATCTGGCAAGCCATCGAGAATATGTCACCGACCGAACAAGACCAGTACCGCATGGATGCTGCGTTTGCCATCATCCTGGAGAGCGAGATTGAAAGAAATCTCGGTCGAGGTGCCGAGCTCGAAATCGCCAAGGGATTGTTGGATCAAGTAACCAGGGGTGAAACACCAAAACGGTCCATTGTCGAGCATCTAGCGGAATACGGCACTCATTGGTCGGTTGACGCACGAAAGGTAATTACCGAGGTTCAAAAGGAATTCAGAGAGAATCATAAGCTCTTGGAGCGAATCCAGAACCCAGTATCGCCGGAAGATGAGCAGTTCTCCCATCGATTCCAAGACAACTTGCACAAGGCTCTGGGAGCGAAATTCAACACTTACGGAAAAGCGCTGCTCGAGCGTGGACACCTGACCTTCCAGGAGCACCTGGCCCTGTGCACCGGCATGACCGGGTTGGACGAAAAAGGTCTGTTGAACGCGCTGGTAGATCTACCTGAGGAGCAACGGTTACAACTGCTAGATCCTAGCCGGCAAGACAATCTCACGGCGCTGCTCACATCCGATGAGCTGAAGATTGCACAGAATCTACTTCAGCAGGGTAAGTGGCTTCATGAAGACAGGCTAAGAGCCTGGGTTGTCGGCGTTGGCAATACAAAGACCGAGATCATGACAATGCTCTCCAGCATGAGTCAGCCGGACAAAGAACGAATGAGCCGGCTGTATTCAGAGAAGTTCGCAGGCAACGCCAGCGCAGACTTTCTCGGCAAGCTCAGCAAGGCAGAACAAGCTCGTGGCGAACTGTTGATTGAGAGCCAGAATAAACACACCGGAGAATATGTCTCTGAGAGCATCCGCAAGCACTCGAAGTCAAGAGACGGCATTGGGAAAACGATGGTTGACGCGATTTGGGATGGAACGGGATTCCAGGCAGATCAGGCTCTAAACGATTTAATCAGCGGAGCCGAGGCTGAAGGGCGGAGCACTGATCATCTAGCGCCAGAACGGGCGCTTATGGTTGAGACTCTGGACAACTTCCAAACCTCAAAAGAAACTCTGGCAGATGCAGTCACCGACGTAGGTTTAGCCACTGCCGCTGTAGCAGGTTCAGTGTTCTCCGGCGGCACCAGCCTTTCCTTGCTCGCCAAGACCAGTATCGCAGGCGGTATCGGTGCATTATTCAAAGTGGCAGGCAAATCAGCAATCTCCGGCTCGGACTATAGCTGGACGACAGGACAGGTCTCCGCGGATGGCAGCAGAGGATTCGCATTCGGTGCTACAGCCTTCATCGGTCCCGCACAAATAGCACAAGCACTGGGAGTAGGCACCGGGCTTGGTGCCGAAGCATCCCAAGCGGCGCTGGGACACATCACCAGAATGGGAGGCTGCTTGCTGCAAGAGGGCGGCAAGGAAGCGATAGAGCAAGGACTCACCACGATGATCAGACATGCCATTGTCTCCGGCACGATGAGGCTTCCCGCCGAATCAGTTAGTGCACTGGCGAATCAGATTGCCGTCAAAGGTAACGAAGAGGCTGTCAGGATGGCTCTTCAGATCAGCCTGGCGCAAGCGCTCAAAACACAATCCACCAATACCGCCGCCCAGATCCTCACCGAATACGGTATTACCGCAGCTTCCGGCGCCCTGGGCGGCGGAGTCTCCGGCGCAACACTTGGCGCCACCGAATGGGATACCGAAAAGACCGTCGCCGAAAATCTTGAACACGTTGGTGAAAGAGCGGTAACATCGGCAGCGCTGGCGGCTCTAAGCGCCACTGCATTGAAGCTGAGTTTCAAGGTTGCTGCTAACGAACTTTGGAGCGCCCCGAAAAACATGTCTCACGCAGACGAATACATAGTCGACCATGTCGACGAAGTGGGCAACTTCAGCAAACGCCCTGTCGAGCTGAAAGCGGTTCAAACGAAGGCTGCGATGGTCGTTCAAACACTCGAAGGACCGGTGGAGGCTGAGCCCGGAGACTGGATCATGACCGGATTGAAAGGTGAGCATTGGCCAATCAAACCACAGGCTTTCGTCGATTCCTATGACACAGTGCCAGGAGTTGCCGATATGTTCCGCAAGCGATCGATGGAAATATTGGCAGTTCAGATTGATGAGCCCATGCAGATAATCACTAATTCCGGAAAAATTTTCAATGGCAAGACCGACGATTGGATGGTTATTGGACCGAAAGGCGACAAGTGGTTTGTTGACAATGAAATCTTCAAAGCGTCCTACATGCCGAACCAGTCGACCTCTCAAGCAGCCAGACTGAAGTTCGAGGCTCCCCCGAGCCGGATGACACAAAGCTTCGAAGTTGCCCCCGTAAGCAGCGGAGTCGTACCAGTGGCAGCGAACAAAGCAGCACCTCTCCGCTACGTGTCCAAACCGGCTGCCGGCGGCGAGGGGGTCAAACCGACTGCGGGCGCCGACAGCGCTCCTGGAAGAATCGACTTCTCTCCGCCCAAAGTAGTCAAGATCACAGCTCCTGCTCGCACCGGAAAAGAGCTCCTCGATTTCATCAAACAGGATGAGAACTATGCATTCCTAGCACTCGAACGGCTCGAGCATCCGGACGAAATCGCTGAGTTCATCCGCTACTACCACGCTGAATTCCCCAATGTTGCTATGCCCAATCTCGAGCATGCCGTTCTTAACTGGGAGCTGCCGGCTAGCAAGGAAGTCTGGATGAGCGGAATCGAGAACCTCAAGCGATCACTTCAGAAAGGCATAGAAAAAACCGCGCCTTCCGCTTCAAAGCTTAGTGAGACACTGCGCTAAAGTCGATCGCAAAGGTTTTCTGCTCCAGCTCCCGGATGCCCTGACAGCACACGGATGCCGAATGAGACAAGGTCACATTGGCTCAAAGTCTACTCCGACATCAAACAAATAACTGACTGATTTTCACAAAAGCAGACCGCAATAGACCTGTCTTTCGCTGCCCGTAAAGCAGCTTGAGATGGGTCTCTTTGCGAGAATTCACTTTCCTTTTCTTCGACTATTGGATTGACATCGTGGACAAAAATGCGAGCTTCTGCCGGAGAGCTTCACCCTCATAATGACGTCCGAACATCGCCGGCACTGCTCTCCTTCACGCCCGTAAACCCAGGCTTCACCCTGGTAGTTGCCGTTTTCTCCTTGAGCATCTCTGTAGTCACGCAGTGTCGAGCCACCAAGCGAGATCGCATTCTCGAGCACTTTGATTATGTTCGCCACCAGCGTCTCTAGCTGAGCCAATTTCAGATCGCCGGCCGGGAGCATCGGGTGGATTCCTGAGAGGAACAAGCACTCGTCGGCATAGATGTTACCGATACCAGCGATGATGCTCTGATCGAGAAGGGCCGATTTGATCGCCTGACGTTTACCGGAGAACTTGTCTTTCAAATATCTTGGCTGCAAGTCGGTGAGCGGCTCAACACCCAGTGATTCCAAACCGCTTACAACCATGTTTAGCGCCAGATCAGGCGCAACATACCAGATTCGTCCAAAAACACGCATATCCTCGAAGTGCAGCTCGCGCTTGCTCTTCAGTTTTATCCGCACTCGCAAGAATCTGTCCGCTTGCGCTCTGGCGCGTTTGACCACCAGTCGACCGGACATGCGCAGATGAACCACTAACCTAGCGCCATCAGACAGATTCGCCACCACATACTTCCCTCTTCTGGTCACGCTCTCAATCGAGTGACCGACGAGCAACTCGCAGAACTGGTCTACATCAGGAAAGGCGATCGAGTCAGTCCTCAACACTTCCACAGAGGCAACAGCGTCACCCACTATCGCCCGCTCCAGTCCTCTGGCGACTGTTTCGACCTCAGGTAACTCGGGCATTATTCGACCTCCAGGAGTTCGCGCATATCACTTCACCGCGAAGAAGAAAGCCGCTCCCACGATTATGTACACTGCCAATAGTTGAACGCCCTCCAGCCAATTGCACTCTCCATCGGTGGCGACGAAGGGAAGAATGATCACGGAGAGAGCCACAGCCATCACTTCGAATTCGGAAAAGCACAGATCCATCGGTTTGCCCATCATGAAACTGGCGAAGACGATCACTGGAGCGACGAAAAGAGCTATCTGCGTAGAAGAGCCCAGAGCGATATTTACAGCAAGATCCATCTTGTTTTTCATCGCCATCGAGATTGCAGTGCTATGCTCGGCGGCATTACCGATGATGGCAACTAGAATAACGCCGATGAAAAGATGTGTCAGACCAAGCACCTTGGCGGTAGTTTCCACCTCGCTCACCAGATATTCGCTCAGGGCCGCCACCATTATGGTGGCGAATGCGAGCACCGCGACACTGGTTTTGATTCCCCAGCCGGTGGCTCCGATGGCCGCTTCCGACTCGTCGTCGCTCTCTCGCACATAGAGCTTTTTGTGGGTGCCGAGACTGAACACGAGACTGAGAATGTATACCGTAATCTGAACGACAGAGATGGTCAGGGCTAGCTCGTCTTCGTGCTCGTTCACCACATTCGGTGCGCTACCCGACATATGGAACACTGCCGGCACCACCAAACTGATCGCCGCCAGAGCCAGGAGGGTGGCGGAGGTCGAGGCGGCGGTTCTGTTGAAGTACTGGTCTTTATGTTTCAACCCACCGAAAACCATGCTGGCACCAAGCACCAGGAGGATATTGCTGATGATGGAGCCGGCGATGGATGCTTTGACAACATCGTAAAGACCGGCGCGCAAAGCCGACATAGCTATCAAAAGCTCACAGGCATTGCCGAACGTCGCATTAAGAAGCCCGCCCCAAGCCGTGCCCAGCCGGTCAGCAAGAACCTCGGTCGCCCTGCCCATCAGCCCGGCCAAAGGGATAATGCCCAGGCAAGCCGAGGCAAAAATTGCCGGCGACGACCAGTGGAGGAGTTCCTTGCCCAAAATCGGGAGGGGCACGAAAACCAACATCAGATTGAGAACTGTCTGAAGTGAGAAATTCACTTTCGCAACTAATGCTCTAAACAGAGTGACGACTGGTAATCATACATGTTGATATTCAACAGCTGTTAAACCTGTACGGTGAATTCTAAAAAACTCTCGTGAGCGCCCACTCTTCTGAAAATAAATTTAAATGTAGCCTATCCGATTGAACTCACTCATACAAAGCTTAGATGTACGATATGCAAACGGTCAAACTGAATAGCACGAGGTGATAAGAGATATGGTAGCTGTAGCTCCGGAACGCTCTCCGAGAATGGAATGTGACACCCCCCAATTCCTTAACGCACAGCAGCAGCTCGATGAAATCGCCAAGCGAATGGGACTTGCTCCACAAATTCATGAGCGCTTGAGATATCCCAAGCGAGCGCTGGTCGTCACAGTGCCGATAAGAATGGATGACGGTCTGGTGAAAACCTGGACCGGATACCGAGTCCACCACGACGTGACGCTCGGACCCGCCAAGGGCGGCATCAGATTCCATCCTGAAGTCAACCTGGGAGAGGTTTCGGCACTGGCCATGCTGATGACGTGGAAATGCGCTCTCATGGGTCTTCCCTATGGTGGCGCCAAAGGTGGCATCAGATGCGAGCCGTGGAAGATGAGTATGGGTGAGCAGGAGCGGCTCACACGAAGATTTACCTCCGAGATTATCAACCTTCTCGGACCGGACAAAGACATTCCAGCTCCCGACATGTATACCAGCGAACGCACGATGGCCTGGATCATGGACACATACAGCATCAACGTCGGCCATACAGTCCCCAGCGTAGTCACTGGAAAGCCGGTTTCCATCGGCGGCTCACTCGGCCGCAACGAAGCAACAGGCAGAGGAGTGGCTTACTGTGCACGCAGAGCAGTAGAGTTCAAGCGGCTCGGAATCGATTCCCCCACGGTTGTAGTTCAGGGTTTCGGCAACGTTGGCTCAGTAGCGGCAAAGCTGCTGCACAACTCGGGTTT
>CAYTDR010000232.1:0-1180 GCA_964436185.1 uncultured Candidatus Obscuribacterales bacterium
CGAACAAGAAGGAAGCGGTTCGGACAAAGTCTCGATGGGAACTCTGGATAAAAGACTTGGAATTCGAACTCTCTCGTTGAAAAAAATAGAGGAAGTGAGAGTGAACGGTGAAACTGCAACGGTGACGATGATCCTGCACAATGAAAAGTTCAATACCGACCTTGAACTGCGCGGCGAGTTGCAAAATAAAGGCGGTTACTGGCAGACCTCACGTTTCACAAACATTGTCGATTTCTTCCAACGACTCTTTGAACTGGAAGGCAAAAAAGAGGTTTCATTCGCGCACCCCGACGTTTTCTGAGTTAACAACCAGGCGCTCTTAAGATATGCTGGAATGGTGATCCCTCAATCGTTCGCCAAATGAGTTCCGGCGAAATTCGCGGCGGTGAGGTTCTGATGGAAACGAGATCAGGAATTTCTCAATCATGGGGGTCTTTTTCTATCCGGACCACTGGACAGTCACCGATATCTAGACAAAAACGCCGAAGTAACTTGCTCCATGGCGGCCACCTCGGATGTGACTGTTCTCATAACTGGTGAGACTGGAACTGGAAAGGACACGGTTGGGCGCTCAATTTATCGTCATAGCAAACACAAGGACAAACCCCTTACTGTAATCGACTGCACGGCTGTACCAGAGGATTATGGAACGTTTCAATCACTTTCTGAAGGAAGTCAGGGCACGATTATTCTTGATGAGATTGGTGATCTAAACTCACAAATGCAAGCGATGTTAGTGAGAGCGCTCAAAGAGCTGCCAACAAACTCTAATGCTGACACCTTATTGGCGCCGCGTATCATCGCGATTACGCGGTCGTGCCTGTATCAGTGCATTAGTACCCGGACGGGTCTGGAATCACAGAGCTCCTCGGGGAGAGTTTGAACTCAAAGGAAGTCTGATGCTCGATAACAAACCGGTCGCGATTTTGCATTTCAATCCCGAAGACGGCAGTGTTTTGCCTAGAGGTTTGCATGCGTTGAGCGCCGGTAATGACGATGCCTTGCTACGAGTCGCGGATAGATTGAAAACGATTCCGCAAGAGCTTACTGCTTTGGATGGTGCGGAGTTTAGGGAACCTGAGTTTTGTTGGGCGATTCCCCTCGCTCATCAAGGCAGAATTGTGGGACACATAAAGGTTTCAGCAGACGGTGAAAAGGTCGTTGCGGACAAGAAGGCAGT
>CAYTDR010000232.1:1190-9603 GCA_964436185.1 uncultured Candidatus Obscuribacterales bacterium
CTAATAAAATTGGGTGAACAGTGAGTCCTTGACCGGATGAGACGTGGAGCAAGCCTCCGCCAGGTTCGAGTAGTTGCTTTGAATTTAAAATGTGGCGAATCGCCCACATAACCTCAAGCGCAATATTAGTGCAATAGCCATGATGTAGAAGGTTTGTCGTAGTTGCATGCACACGTTAAATTTTATCGTGCTAGTGAGAGTGTGGGAACCAAAAGCAATCAAAGTCTCGGTAAGCGAAATAGCTGAAGTTCTAGGTCGACTGCATCTTACAGTTTGACAGCAGCGCTGTAGCCCTGAGACTATCGAATTACTTGGAGTGAATCTGGAGATTCAACACAAATGGTGAACGAGGAAACTGAACAACCGATATCGCTGGACGAGCGGAAAGCAGACTGCAAGCCGCTCGTTTTGGTCGTTGATGATGATCGCACGCATCAAAAGCTTCTGGAGCTTATCGCGGATCGACTGGGCATCACTGCTCATATGGCTTCTTCATGTGGAGAAGCTATAGAGGCTCTGAGTATGTTCTCTTTTGATGTGATTCTAATGGATTACCGAATGCCCGAAGTCGACGGCTGCATTTGTACGGAGCGCATTCGAGCAATGAAAGAGATTCGTCACAACATTCCAATCATCGCAGTGACCGCCCACGTCATGCCAGGCAGTCGTGAAAAGTGCTTGAATGCTGGCATGGATGATTTTCTAGGCAAGCCATTTACGCTCGAAGAATTGCGCGACAAGCTGTGTTACTGGCTGCAAAAGAAAACCGAGTAGCAAGGTCTATTAACTTTGTGGATTAGCGCTGCACAGGTCCGGTCAGGCTTCCCTCCTTGATCCGTGCTTAATCCCGGGTTTCCTCCAGCCATATTCAGTCCAGCCATATTCACAGACGCCTGATCAGGATTGTTTTTGGCAGAGTAACAGACCGCTTTCCTGTTAAGTCTACCTATCATGCTCCGCTGAGTTATGGCTCTCAGTCAACTCTTTCGTAAGCCGCGCGATCTTCGCATCCAACTCCTTAAGCGCAGCCTGTGAGTTTTCTATCTGCTTCGCGAGCTTTTCCCTGGCTTGTTCCAGCTGTTTCAATTGTACATTAGCTAATGACTCAGTCATACCTAACCCTCGCCAAACCGACTAGCTTCTGTCAAGATAGAATAACTAAGAAGTTTTTTGAATTGTTTTTGACAAGACTTTAAGGAATCCTGAAACTCATTTCGATATTGCACTTTTGAATTTCGGGGGGGGGCGGTGGCTGAACATGATGGTCAACTGCGTACGGATTTAAGTCTTGCAGAAGAAAGGCTCTCCGAACGAACTCGGCAATACGACGAAGTGAAACTCCGGATCGTGAGAAAAGACGAACAGCTTTTGGCTGTTCGGTCTGAATTGGCTGAAAGTACTCGTCAGCAAAGGGAGACAGATTATAGCCTCTCGGTCAGCAATGCACTACTAGAATCCAAGGATCTCGAGCTGGCGGAGAGGACGGCCTACCTCGCAGCTGCGGCATTGGACTTAGCCCAGCGGACTAACCAGCTGCATGAGAGCAACAGGTATCTAATAAACAAAACTGTAGAACTCGAACAAACGAATATTGAGCTCAAAGCGATGATGCAGCAGAGAGACGACTTTGTCGCTGCGCTCACCCACGATTTGAAAAATCCATTGATTGGTACAACTAAAATTTTGGAATTCCTGGCAGGAGGAGGAGTCGTCCCACACGAACAACAAATCGGGTTGTTTTCCCAACTGGGTGAATCTAATAAAAGCATGCTCAGAATGATCTGGAATCTGCTTGAAGTGTATAGGCACGAGTCTGGCTCACTAGTGGCAGCTAATGAGTCTGTGGACGTAGCTGCACTTTTGCAGCACTGCTTGGACGAGTTTTCATTCAGCATCATGACGAAACGGCTACACGTTTGTCTTGATGTTCAAGAAAATTTTCCATCAATCCAATCAGACAAAATTTTGCTTCGAAGAGTGTTGATCAATCTGCTAGACAATGCCGTGAAATTTACACCGGAGGCTGGGCAATTACACCTGGGCACGTCTCGAGACAATCACACTCTGAGAATATATGTCAAAGATTCTGGACCCGGTATGTCAGAAGAACAGTCGAAACGAATGTTCCAGCGCTTCTGGCAATCAGAGCATGGCCGGGATCACGGCATTGGTACTGGGTTGGGATTGTTTTTGTCCAAGCAGATCATGCAGGTATTGGGTGGAAGCATAGAGTGTGAGAGTGTCCTAGGCGTTGGAACAAAGTTTATGATCACGCTTCACGTCAGGGGACATGCCGCTAACATTAGTCCCGCTGGTGGATGAATTATATAAACAGTACCGACTGCCTCGTTCTGTTGCGGCCGAGGAAGACTTGTTGTACTTTGTTGCGCACACAACTCGGATGGCAGTCATACAGAGGCTGTCTATTGACTTATCGGATCGAGGGACACGAGCATGCGAATACGTCGGGCTAGGTCAGACGTCCGCGCACCGATTATGGTGGCGTGCTTTTAACTATTCCTAATTCTACATTCATTTTCGTGCTCACCTTTCTTGCGTGCTGCATCGTCATTGGGAGAGTTACCGCCAACAAAGACGAAAAGGACAGCGCCTATAAGAAATCCAAAAGCAACAAGATAGTTCCATTGAAATTGCTGCTTGAGATACAACACGGAAAATACGCTGAACACACCTAGAGTAATGACTTCTTGAATGATTTTTAGTTGCGCGGCCGAAAACTCATAACTGCCAATTCTATTTGCCGGAACCTGGAAGCAGTATTCAAAAAATGCAATCAGCCAGGAGATTAGGATCGCCTCCCAGAGCGGAGAAGTCTTAAAACGGAGGTGCCCATACCAGGCAAAGGCCATGAAAACGTTTGAAATAATTAGCAGTACAACTGTTACGATAGCGTTCATTCCCATATACCCACACATTTTTCTGATTTCGTTGACGTTTCCATTGTCAATCGTTTGTAGGGTATGAAGATGCATGATTGCACGACAAGTCCGTCAGACTTTCTGACAGATCGCGACTATGGAATTAACTGATGATGACATTACGTCAGATTTCGCGTAACGTGATCGGCTGCATAGAACTGGCGTGAGATGCTTATACTCTGGACCATCGTTGACTTCTCGAAGAACTTCTCGCGAAGACACTATATGTTCAACTGCAATAAGAGCGTAGAGCTGAATCTAAACAGGTGGCATCGCAAGATCTGCGGCTCAACGCAAGACCACCCGTCTTATCGCAGAAATCCTATTTTGTGCAAGACGTCGTTCCTGATCTGTCCTTGCCACAGTACTGTTACCGTTAGAGTTCACAATGGTGCCGTTTGTAAAATACGTGATGGCCACGGGGTTAGGCCCGGCTATGTGGTGTGATACGGTTCCGTCCGGATAAAGATGAAATGACTCGGAGAACTCTTGACTCCCCGCATCGCGCCGATAGAGCGTTACATGTGCCTGATCAGGACCGGGATTGGTGTTGGTTGTTCGAAGCTCCATAGAGCCATCTGGGTACCTCCAGATTTCATAAATCATGTCGCCATCCCGGCTGATACGGTCAGCCGGACGCCGGGGCCGCTCGAATGGAGTATCCGGAGCGTTTGCGGATTCCTGGGCTTGGGCCGCATCTGTTTGTATTGGATGATCGCTGTTTGTCGAAATGCAGGTCGAAGGTTCGACTTCTCTGAAGCTTAGTAATTCAACAACGTCAAAAGTCGGAGTTGCCTGGTTGGATTGGAACGAGTCGGAAAGATCGAATGCAGAGTCTAGTTCCATTTTTTGATACCTCAGGTTGAGCGTTTTTCTGCTGTGCTTCTGATGGTGCCATTTGTGGTATCGAAAATCACTGTAATGTCTGGCAAACGGCCTGACGGTTCAACGTATCTTGCTTCAGAGTGAATTGGGACTATACGAACTTACCTTGCGTAAACACGCCATTAAAGGTCTCGCAATCAAGAGGATGACCCCACGTCAGTAGACTCGGTAATGGTGATGACGAACCAACTAATCGGAGTGGTCGTTTCCTTCTAGCAACCGCAGTCGTTTTTTTGCTTCCGCAAAGGCCCTGCTGGATGCGCGGCTATACCAATCCAAAGCGAGACTTGTTACTTCTAGAAGACAAGTTGCTACCAATTGCAGTGGCAAGCAGGGTAATGTTTTCGGCTTGTGCGATTGCCACGTTTCACAGCCTGTGGGCACTTCTTGCCTAGCCTAGATTGGTTGCACTGTCCACCGAAGTTGCACCATTCCCAACACACTCGTACTTGTCTATAGCCTCTGGGTATATCGAAAGTCGATGTAGGAATCGTGGTTTGTTTGCAGCTAGTCGCCACAACCCCTGGCCCTTTGAGAACCGGACCATCTCCTCCGGATTCCCAAATTTCCGTGGGAACAGCAGTAAGGTAACTAGCTAACTCTCGAGCCTGAGTTGGGAGAAAATCTTGACTCTTCTTGCTGGGCACCACGAACTGAAGCGAGCGTATGTCGCCGTAATAATACTGAATTGCTTCCAACTCACAAATCTTGGTGGTCTGACCTTTTAAAAAATCGCCGGTCCGGTAATATCGATTTTTTTCGCGATGACATTGGTTCCAGATCCTGATCGGCGTAGCTGAATACGTCTTTGAGCGTTTGTCGCAAACAATCAAAGTCCAGTCAGGAGCTTTGGCATAGCAAACTCCACTAAGACCTAGTCCTTGAACTTCGCATCTGAAGCCTTCCTGGCTAATGTACAGGCAAGTGGAAGGACTGGGAAGATTGCAGCCGATCTGAGTCTTGTAGGTGATGATCCAACCTGACCGACCTGCTACCTTTTCCCTTGCGACCGTCGCATTCAGTTCTAATGTATCTAACGATCGAACCTTCTCAATCTGAACCTGAAGACTTTGGCTTAGTCTGTCGATCATCGATTGCACGTGCTCAATGGAAGTTTCGCTCTTAACGGCGTTTTCGATCTTCATCAACTCGTCGTAATATGATTTGATGCCGATACCCAATTTCTTTGCCTGATTCAAGCTGTCGAACAGTTTTTGCCGAGACTCCCTCAGCGGACCTGGTGAGGCAGTCTCGGCCGCACCCGATTGTGCGTTATTGAGAGTTGAGGTGGAAGTAGGGGGCGAATCCGTAGGCTGCGACACGCCTTCAGCATGAGCTGGAAAAGGATAAGTACTTAATAACAGCGCGATGACAATGACTGCGATGAAATGCATTGTATTCTCTTACTTTGTGTAACAGGAACACATTGTACTCGTACTATTGACTGTTCTTGTTAGAGCGTCTGTGCAATTCGCGATTCAGGGAGCAGTCGGGTAAACAGGCAGCGAAATCGACTTGCGCTCTACACCCGAGACCAGTCTGTTTTCTGCGAAAATTCATTGTCACAGTCGCCGCGATCATGTTTGCAGGTCTGCCAGCCAACTTAATGCACGCAAGCTCGGCATGAACAGGTACTCGCCGCCGCGGGTGACCACAAACTTTGGGAGCCCCTGCAGGCGTCGTCTAACCGGACGTTTCGGAATGGTCATGTCCCCGTTTCCATCGTTGGCTCCGGCGATTGGGTCCATCTGCCCAGTGGCCGCGATAAACTCTCCACCATTTAGCCAGACCGATTGAACGAATTCGAACTGCTTCTTGATGGATGCACCGATGAAGACGAACATCAAGCCGCGATCGATGCCGTCGTCCGCCAATATTCCATCTGGAAGAGATGGGCCATAGCTGGTACCACGTCTGATCATGCGGCGAATCCTAACGCTTGTGCCACTGTCTTTAATACCGTCACGAGGATTCGTTCGTCGGCAGTGTGAACCCGGAGGGGTCTTGAATCCAACTTTGTCGTCGTCGTGGTAAAGAAAATTGTTGTTCCGTTTTGGATCGGCTCCCAATTCCGGATCGTCTTGCAGCGGGCAGAGAGCAAGTGGCGCACCGCTGCGCCAGCGTCCCATCATTTTTGCAGCTAGTAGTTCCTCCGCTTCGGCTCCATCTGAGCTCGATTTGAGGAATTGCCGGAACTTTGCCACGCGCTGATGCAACTTGCGCAAGACCATGAATGAGCCGTTACGACCTAATGCTTCGGGCTGCGGCATGTCGATAATCTGACCCATTTCGTCACGATATCCCAAAACAAATTCACCAGCTTTGAGTGGTTCTTCATTTGGGTTTGTGCCGGCGACTCCGCTACCTTCGACGGCGGGATGACTTATTCCATCCTTGAATCCGAAAGCTTCCTTGTCATCAGCATGTGCGTGACAGTTCTGACGCCAAATGGCAGTCACTCCAGGAAGCTGTTTGTAAGTTTCTCGTCCACGAGCGACGAGTGCTTCGAGTTGTTCCTGGTCTGGTGCGAGCGCGGCAATTACAATATGAACTTCGGCCGATCCTAGCGGTTCTTCCCAGTTGTCGGGACTGCTCTCACCGAAGTCGCCCAGTTCAGCTGCACGTGCCGCCATTCCTTGTTGAAATTCCGCTGGAAAACTATCCAGCGAACTTTGAGGCACACCAAGTGCTTTCAATCCTTGAAAGCTAATTGCCACACTCAGCCCCGTGCTGGGCGACTCACTCGTCGGCGCCGCCGACGCAACCACTTGGCTCAGTCGATGCAATAACTTGCGGCCGTCCTTGCGATCGTCGATACGAACAAGGATGAATGTGGCTGCATATGGCGATGGACGCGCACATAGAACGCCTTTCTGAATATCGTCTAGTTCGAGTTGAATGGTTGTGTTATTCATGACCTTGCTTACTACTTAACGATGTTCTGCCAAAAGCGCTTCAGACTTTCATCGGCACCAAATAGAGTGCTGAAGATCGTTGAATCTACCATTAGTACATCACCGGCCCTGGTGCCATCTGGTGGGAGCCATATAAATGCATTGAATTCTCGATTCCCAGCTTCAATAAACGGATGCGGTCGCGACATATCGATCGGCTGTTTGGCAAGAACGTGAACCGACTTCGCGCTCTCTGTTGTCACAGCGTAGTGCGGCATGTGCATATGATAGTTGAACGTAGTGACACCGGTGAAGTATCCTCTCGGATCGACATCGTGGTTTATAGATAAAGGCGTCATCTCTTTAGTAGTCTTGTCGCGATGCGGACGAAGTCCGTAGCGGTTCTCAATCGGAATTTCCAACCCTTTCATCAGCGACCGCGTATATCCTCCGAACCTCTGCCGCCTGGGAACCAGAGCGTCACGATGGTGACGATGTTCCATTTCTTGCGTGCTTTCATCGTCTGATTCACCAATATCGTGGTGCGGTCCGATAACAACGCTTGTGCCCTCGCGTGACAGAAATCGTTTCAATGCGTCGATTTCTTCCGGCGCTGCCTCCTGTCCCGTGACTGTGTGATCTAGACCGAACACCATGAGCGTGTCGCAGTCTTCGAGTATCTGATCATTGATAGTCTGACGATAACCGGCGTGATCGATGCGCTGAAAAACCGGAACGGCGTGCCCGGTTTTTTCCTCGACGAATTGTTGAAAAGGAATCCACGCTCGAAAGAACAGTTCCAGTGATCCAGCAATACCCTGTAGAAAAAGGTGTGGATCAGCCGCCAGAGGTTCGAATTTAGGCCACGAAACTCGACGAACCTCATTCATGGTCGAATACCGATTGTCTAGCTCGTTTACATCTCTATTCGCTTCAGCGGGATAGCTCCATGCGATGTAGATACTGACGCGTCGCTGTCCCGGGGTGTACTTCCTCGGTACATGAACTTGATTGTACGTCCGTGGTGCAGACTTGCTTGGGCTCATCACATTCTCCGTGTTGTTTAGTCAGACCGTTACGAAGAACCAGTGCGTTACTGCATTTGATCAAGCATATTGGAGAACGATTTTTTGAGGTCTAATGCCTTCAGAATTTCCTCAGAAGTAACATGAGGGTACCTTGCATACTCAAAGAAGCTGTCGCACTGATGGTCGCGAACAAATTTTGCAAAGGAGGCCACATTAGTCATGCCGTCCTCCGGAAAACCTTCAAGATGAGTGAAGATCGACGTCCGGCCGAGACTGTTAAACAGCATGACAGCATCTTCCGTGTATTTGTCGAAGTCGGTATCAAAAATTCCGATATACATAAATCGAGTGTCGTTGTCGAATATGACCCAACGAGGATAATGCAGCTTGAGCGGCTTGAGAATGTCGTCTAGATCAAGACCGACTAGTTCGGCTTGCTGCTTGCGCATAAGGTCTGCATGCCCAGGCTTGATTTTGGCAACAATCGTGAATCCGTTCGCCGGCGTTTTGGCTTTGACCGCGCCGTATTTCCCCATTTCCTGCATGGCAACTATCCCCTATCGCGTTAAAAAAATATTCAGTAAGTATACGCGACTGTAGATGTCAGGATTGGTACTGCATTGTATCCACAACAAACTTCGCTATCAAAAGCGGACACAAAGTCGAG
>CAYTDR010000233.1:0-9561 GCA_964436185.1 uncultured Candidatus Obscuribacterales bacterium
GAACCACAGACGCTTGTCGATTCCCCGCGAGATTTCGGTGTAGAGGTCTGCTGAATCAGCATCTCCCGCTTCCTGTGTGGAATCGATACCGGCTCTGACATGCTTGCCATACTTGGAGTATGCGGCTGCCAGCGCCCTAATGTGCTGTTCACCAGTCGTGATATCACTCGGATACTCATCCAGAATCGAACTTGCTGCCGCCATTCGAACTGTGCCCAGGGCGGTGCCGCCTAAAGTAGTTACTCGCTCGGCAACCAGATCGATGTATTCCACGACCTCACCAGCCATTTCATCGAACAAAATGTGGAGCTGATAGAAGTCCTTACCTTTTACATTCCAATGAGCTTGTTTGACCTGTGAGTACAAATCGGCAGTAGCTGCCAAGGTCAAATTGAGCGAATCGTTTATCTTTGCTCTCAGTTCTTCGGACAAATCAATTGAGGTGTAATGCATTCTCGCTTTGACGGACTTCATAGAATCTCCCCTGAATAAAAGTGTGTTGAACACCGTAAGTAACGGTACTCGGCAGCCGGACGTTAGTTTCGAACGCGCAAGTGTATTATAGTCCAATCATGATCGCAGATTGCCAAACGAAACCCTTGGCAATATCCAGATTTTAGAAAAAATCCAAAGAAATCAAGGCAGGGAGAGTCGTGCAAATGTTTCTCGATATCAGAGCGCTCAACGGCGGAAAACTAAGAGGATTGAGGATTTCCCTCCTTGCGACGGCATTCACGTTTTTGATTATCTCGGCGCTGCCTGGTTGTAGCCAGGCACAAGTGGCCAAAACAGAGAAAAACCAGACAATTGACGCTCTCTACCGCGCCAGCGGTGCATTTGATAGTGCCAAGGTGCTAGCCATGAGCATGGTCGGTGAGGTGAAAAGTAGGCTCAGTAGTCAGAATAAACCTGCCGTCATGGAGAAGTTCGATGCCCAGATCTCGCAGGTAAACTGGGCAGTAGAGGCCGAGCAAACAGTGACGGACGCACTCGGCAAGACACTCTCTCCGGAACAGGTAACGTTTCTTCTGAACTTTTACCAGTCCGAGGCTGGAAAGAAAAGCCTGGCATCCAATAAAGAGCTTGCCGCAGCCGGTCAAACAGCTATGCGAACGCAGATAGTGCCCTATCTGCAGAAACTCCGGGAAGAGGCGGCTGGTGGTCCTCCGGCCGGAGTGTTCCAGCCGGAAGACTTAAAAAGTAAGATGGACGCAATTCCAAAGGCTAAAGCGGACCTGATCGCGCGCATGACCAAGTTCACTCATCCAGCAACGTCCGTCAGAGATGGTCTGATTCGTTTCGAGGAATCGCAACAAGCACTGTTGAAGAGCGACAGCAAGGTCACCGACGCGGAGAAGACGAAGCTTCTGGCAGTTTCGAACAGCTATATCAAGTCCCTCAACACACGTGTAAACTGGTCCGGTGCCCTTGAGCCGATTTTCGCCATAGAGTTCAATCGCCTGTTCTCTCAGGACGACTTGCAAACTCTGGTGGCGTTCTATGAAGCGCCCGCTCAGGAAGCAGCCAGCAGCAAGATGAGCGAGGCGCTAACCCAGGCGTTCCAATCCTTGCAAAAAGTGTGGGGAGAGAAGATTGTGAAAATTGCCGAGCAATCGAGAGCGGCAAGCTAGTCGATTCTTATAGGCAATTTATGCGAGGAACAGGACGAGGGTAGTTTCCGCCGAGCTTGAATCGGTCACCTGTAAAGCGTAGTTAGCCGCCCGAACTGGAACGGGTAAAAGGGTCAACCTGAGACAACTGTCATTGCTTGGAAAGTTTCGAGCGAGTTATGATCACCTAGCTCTTTTGTTGATCTTACATTTGATATAGATCCGGAGCGGGCAGAGCCGACTTTTTGTCTCAAACCGAGACATAGTGCGGGTTCTTCTCATTGCTGCGCTCAGCGTGAGCTGACTTGTGAGGAACAATAAAACCATGAAAATGCCCAGCCTGACCGCGCAAATCTTCATCGGTCTCGTCGTCGGTATCTTGATCGGTTGGATGCTTCCGGAGGTCGGGATCGCCCTCAACTGCGGTGCAGACATATTCCTCAGGCTGATCAAGTCGATTATCGCGCCTCTCATTTTTGGCACACTGGTGGTGGGCATCGCCGGCACCGGCAGCCTTCACGCAGTCGGCAGACTGAGCGTCAAATCACTGATCTATTTCGAAGTAGTGACCACGTTCGCGCTGGGCATCGGTCTATTGATGGTCAATGTGTTGCAACCCGGAGTGGGCGTCACGCTTGCCCACCAGACGCCCACTGACGCTGGTACGACTTTAGCTGCCAAGCAGTTGGTCGGCTCGGAAATTATCACTCACGCTTTTCCCACCAGCATCATTGATTCAATGGCACGGGGCGACGTTTTGCAGATCGTGGTCTTCTCGATCCTGTTTGCCTCGGCAGCAGCCGCAATCAAGGCAGAACCGATCATCAATATGTGTCGTTCGCTGTCGGAAGTAATGTTCAAGTTCACAGAGTACGTGATGAAACTGGCGCCATACGGGGTCGCCTGCGCCATGGCCGCCACAGTCGGCAAACATGGTGTCATGGTCCTACTCTCGCTCGGCAAGCTGGTTGGAACCCTATACCTGGCACTGGTGGTGTTCATCCTTTGCGTTCTGCTACCGATCGCCTTAGTCGCTCGCATTCCGCTCAAGAAGTTCGCGGGCGCCGTCAAAGAACCGTTCCTCATCGCATTTTCCACTACCAGTAGCGAAGCAGCCCTGCCCAAAGCCATGCTGGCTATGGAGAAAATCGGAGTGCCCAGACGAATCGTCAGCTTTGTCCTGCCGCTTGGCTATACCTTCAATCTGGACGGAACAACGCTATATCTGTCACTCGCTGCGGTCTTCGTCTCACAAGCGGCTGGTGTTCACATGCCTATCGAGCAGCAGCTGCTCATGCTCCTCACGCTGATGCTCACCTCCAAAGGCGTGGCAGCCGTACCGAGAGCCTCTCTAGTAATCCTGGCGGGAACTCTGGCCACATTCAACCTGCCGCTCTCCGGAATCGCGCTCATCCTGGGTGTTGACACAGTCATGGACATGGCACGAACCTCCGTCAACGTGCTGGGCAATTGTCTAGCATCAGCCGTAATCGCTCGCTGGGAAGGTGTTTTCGGTGAAGGAAGCGATGACAACGACAGCGACACCACCGAAGACGACCACGGGCACGAAGAAACCACCACCACCCATGATGCCGTCGCACTGCGCTCCCGCCTGGCCGAACCAGTCCTGGCTCACAGCCGCGACTAGCCAACACCTCAAAAAAATCGAACCGAGGTTGGAGCCGCTTAACCGCAGCGCAAGAAATAATGAGTTTTCCTTCCATCAACAACTAACGCTTTTACACTCATCTCTCGCCTGCGATCGGTTAGTATTTAACTCAGTTGAGATTACCAGGAATGACCCGGGAAGCAGTCTTGCTTCAGTGTCAAACTAATCGAGCATGACCATCAAGTACCAACCGCTTTACCTGAAACATCGCCCCCAGACATTGAAACAACTGGTCGGTCAGCAATCGGTTGTCACCACTTTGCGCAATGCGCTGGAGAACGACAGGCTCGCTCATGCGTACCTTTTCACCGGTCCCAGAGGCACAGGCAAGACGTCATCCGCCCGAATTCTCGCCAAATCGATCAACTGCCAGAACGGACCAACCGTAGATCCTTGCCTCGAATGCGCCTCTTGCATGGAAGTTCGAGACAGCACGTCGACATCGGTGTTCGAGATAGACGCTGCCTCCAACAACAGCGTCGACGACGCACGCACCATCATCGAACGAGCACCGCTCGTAGCCGCGGGTGGGCGCAAGAAGCTCTACATCATCGACGAATGTCACATGCTCACCAAGGAAGCGTTCAACGCTCTCCTGAAGACTATCGAAGAACCGCCACCCAACGTCATTTTCATCCTTGCCACGACTGAAGAGCACAAGGTTCCGCCGACGATTGTAAGCCGCTGCCAGCGCCTGATGTTCCGCCTGGTCAATCATAAGGACCTGATCGAACACCTGCGTGCCGTCGCCGAAATCGAAGAGATCCAGATCCTCGACGACGCCATCGAGCTGATCGCGCGAAGATCGGCTGGGGGAATGCGAGACGCCCTTGGACTCCTGGATCAAGCCTCGCTACTTTCCAGACCGGATGAGCCTGTCAAACAATCCGATCTGCTCGTTTTGCTGGGCGCACTCGAGGAAGATGTACTGCTGGAGCTCAGCGACGCTGTCATCAAACACGATGGCAAACAAATGATCGACTCCGCCAACAAGCTTCTGGAAGCCGGTCGTGAGCCGGGGCTGATCGCAGTCGAGCTAGCAAAACACTTCCTCAATCTCACCAAAGCGTGCTATGTAAGCGGCAAAACGCCGAAGGAGATCAGTCAGTTTATCCTCGGCTCCGACCGATATCTTACCGGGCTGCTCGACCAATGCCGGCAGTTCGAACGAGTTGAGCTGAGCCAGATTGTCGAGCAATTGGACAGGATGGAAGGTTCTTTGAAGCGTTCCTCGATGCCTTCTCTGGCGCTGGAAATCGGCTTGCTGTCTATCTGTCACAGACATGACGTGCAGTCGCTCAAGGAAGTCGTCGCCCGTTTGGATGACCTGGAAAAACGCCTGGCAGGTGACTTGCCACCGGCCAGTCACAGACCTGCCACCAGGGCGGAGGAGCCCAAACCTGCTCCCCGACCAGCGATAAGCGAACCGGCTCCAGCACCGACAGCTCCCGCAAGGCAAGAAAGATACAGCGAGCCTGAGCCGTATCGCCCAGCTCCAGCGGTGTCTGCGCCTGAAAGAGTAAGCGCGCCAGAGCCTCCACCTGCACGTGTTCCTGAAACTGTCGCCGCGCCGACACGCGATCAAGCACCATCAAGAGAAGAAGCTTTCGGCGAAGAGCGCGGCAGCATAGCCTACGAAGAACCTGACTCCGTTATCGAAGATGCCGTATACGCCAACGCGCCCTCTCCGGAGAGAACAGCTTCTTCACCCCCTCCTGTCGAAGCCAGCCCCACTCCTTCGCGCTCGAAAGAACCACCACGCGAAGAAGCGTCTGAGTCGGGCGATGGAACCATTATCAGCGGCGCTGTGCTGGAAGAGATCTGGTCGGAGCTGCTCGATGCTGTTCACAAGCGCAGCATTCCAGCCTACAGCCTTATTTCCGTCCACGCTTTTCCTGTTCGGATTGAAAACGGTACTTTCATCGTCGGTGTCAGGAAGGAGTTCTTCCAAAAATCGATCGAAAATAAAGCGGTAGCGGTGCAACAAGCTTTCAAAGAAATCCGAAACGAGGAAATTCGCATTCTCGTCAAGGTATTCGATGATGCGGCCATGGAGACTTTGCGACGTTCCGATGGTGAGTCGGCTCGACCTCTCGAGCCATCGCCCAGAGGCAATAGCGCACCAAGCGCAGCACCTGCCAGGCCCCCTGATAATGAAATTCTTCCTCACAGGAGAGAGCCAGAACCTTCGGTCGTAAACGATCGAGCACCAGCAAGCAATCAAGCATACAAGACCGCCGTTCAACCTTCGACAGCAGCTGCCTCCTCGTACGAAACTCGACCATCGCCTTCCGGTTCGGTCGAACCAACCAAGCCATCCGACTCTCCCAGAGAAAGTACCGGAGAAAGAGAAAAACCCAAGGCAAGATCGATAGCAATGGAAGAATCCTCGGTTGTCAAAGAAGCCTACGACATTTTCGAAGGTCCCGGCTCCCGTATGATTTGAGCACGCCTCCACATACGGTGAACAGCTCATAGAAATCGTTCCAAGGCTATAAAATTCGATCCGGCTCGCAGCCGTTTTAATGCACCCGGCTGACGCCGAGCAGGCGCATTAATAGCAGTCAGAAAAAGCCACGCACCTTGAAACCACTGTCAGGTTCCATCAGTTCATCTTCAAGCAATTCTTCCAGAGTTTTCCACAGCGTCTCTACTGAGTCGACCTGCGCGCTTGGAGGACCATCCGCGCACCAGGAAATAAGTTGTTCGAGTTTTTCTCTGGGACCGATCGCAAACGCCTCAACGCTGCCATCTGTCATGTTTCGCACCCAGCCTGACAAGCCAAGGGCGCGTGCGATATCTTCAGTGGTTTTTCGATAGAAAACACCCTGTACTCGCCCGCGTATTCTCAATCTGACGCGCTGTACCATCAACATCACAATATTAAACGTCGGTTCGAATGATAACTTATCAGGAAATTGGAAAAGTTTTTCTCTGCCTGTGGAAGAAATTAAATATGAGTGACTTATACTGACATAAGGTCAGAGAAAGTTGCAGTTCGCGCTGTTGACAAGCGTCATGGATACCTGAAGATACCAAGATGGCAAGGGAAGAGACTCAAAGAGAGACTATCGACATACAGAAAGTCAGAGAGGCGATCCAAACGCTTCAAGATGCTGGCGACGATGTCAATCCCTTCACGCTGGCAATAGAGACAAACCTCTCAAAAGAAACAATCGTTCGAGAACCGGCAATCTTTGCCTTGATAGTTCAAGCCAGAGGCGGAGATGTTGCCTTTCTCCCGCCGGAGTCAGCGTTGGCTCGCCGAGTGGAAGAGCTGGAAGTCGAAAACAGCAAATTGACAAAGAAGATGTCACTTCCCGACAGCCAAGAGATTACGGGCAACCTCGGGAATGCCAGCGAAGCGGCAGCACAACTGCAGCAACTCGAGGGAGAGCTGGAAGAGGCATATTTCAAGATCGATCAGCTCCAGGAAGAGCGCACCGAGCTCGGTCACAGCGTGGCAGGTTTGGAGCGAGTCAACGAGGCGCTTAATTTTCGTCTGCGACAGCTTGAAGACGAAATCAAAACGCTTAAGTCCGCTTCTCCGTCCGGCAAAGCAGATGTTAATGCAGTGCTTTAGCCGAGCATGAGAAACTCAAAAAAAGCTTTGCGGAGCTGATTGCGACCACTGATAAGCACGTTCGGCAGATTGTGGAACTCGAGGAGTTTGCCGAAGAGTGCCAGTACAAGACTTCTGTAGCAGAAAGCCGTATGGACGAACTCCAGCATGAGGCAGATATGCTGGCAGCTCAGCTCCAAAATGCCTGGAATATCGCTTATCAAACTCAAGCTGCGCCCGCACAAGCGCCGCAACAAGCCGGTCTACCGGTGACGGCTGAAATTCCGATGATTGCAGAGGCGCCGGCAGCAAGCGCAGAACCCGTTTTTCCTGGACAATCGATGCCGTTCGATCACACACTGAATCTGTCGGATGACTACCCCGATGATGACACCACCGAGGAGATTCCCGCCGCCAGTAGATCGGACCTGACAGTCAGTTCCGGAGCTCCTGACGTTACAGCGGAACAGGCAGACCACTTGCAGGTCGAGCCGGATACTGCGCCGGCACCTCGAGCTACGTTCGCGCCGGTGCAAGAAGCGCATGACGTGGACCATGTGTACAACTTCATCAAGCCCAATCCCTATGTCTCGAGCGAGTACAATCCGCTCGACAGACTGACATGGCGAGAATTGGAGACAGTTTACAGTATGGGCGTACTGTCCATAAAAGACTTCGCCAAGCACATTCCCGCGGCTCCGCCGCCCACGCCGCCGGTTTTTGCTCGTACTAAGGAGCAACCTGCTACCCCGGCACCGCCACCAGCAGCTAATCTACCAACCAATCCACCAGCAAATCCGACGGCAAGTCCACCGCCACCGCAAAACAACGCGCCGGCTAAGCCGAATACTCCACCACCCAAACCGGTGGTGAAAGCTGAAGCAAAAGGTCCGGCAAAACCGAAAGCCGCTTCCAAAGGTGGCTGGGCCAGTATGAGCGATACGATGATGGGGCTTCCTCAGCTCAAACCCGAGGAGCTCGTAGCCTTGTCGGTTGCAAAACAAGAAGAGCGCAAGGACGAACAGCAATCGGTTGAGTACGGCGACCAGGCATACGGTCAAGATCTATATGAACAGGTGCCGACTGCAGAAGAGCAGCAGCCGGAGCAGTATGCACAACAATATGACATGGACGGGCAGCCCGTAGAGTACACACAAGACCCTTACTCGCAGCAATATGCGCAGGGGCAAGACCCATATGCACAGCAATACGCGCAAGGACAAACCGATCAATACGCGTATCAGCAGTACATGCAAGGTCAGCCGGACCAGTACGCGCAACAATCATACGGACAAGGACAGGCGGCCCCCTACGCGCAGGAGCAATACGGGCAAGGTCAGTCGGACCCATACGCACAGCAGCAGTACGTGCAGGGTCAGCAGGACCCGTATGCGCAGCAGCAGTATGCCCAAGACCAATCGGACCAATACGGACAGCAGCCCGACCAGTATGGGCAGCAGCCATATATTCAAGGTCAAGCTGAGCAGTACGACCAATACCCGGAGCAACCCGACCAATACGACTCTCAGTATGCACAGCCATTCGAGGGGCATCAGCATCCAGAAGAAGAGCAAGCCACAGAAATGCCTCTGATCGACTTCGAACAGGCAGACATGTTCGAGGATCTGGAAGATCTCGAAGAGTTAGGTCAGATAGATATTCCTAACGACCCCATCAGCCCGCAATCACTCGACAGTTTAACGGCAGATCAACCGGTCGCGGAAGTACCGCCGAAAGAGAAGGTCTCCGGCGAAGAATTGAGAGATTTGATTAAGAGCCGGATTGCCCAGGCGAAATCAAATCCTGCCGGCGATTTTCTCGGTAGCGATGACGAATTGGAAGTGCATCAGACGGCCGCGGCCGGTGCTGCCGGTCCGAAACCGTCATCATTGGCCAGCAAGTTTATCGGCGGCAAGGGTCGAGCCCAGGGCGAACCAGCCGCGCCTCAGGCACCTGCTCCTGATCCAGCCAATCTGCTCGTGCAAACTAAGCATGTTCCGCCCGACATAAGAAAGTTCTGTCAGTACTTGGGTCTGAGACCACAAGAGTTAACCCGCGAACTTATTCTTAAGGAATGGAAACGTCAAATGTCGGAAGTTCACCCCGACTTGGGTGGCGATCATGACCTGGCTATCGACCTGAACTTGGCTAAAGAACGGCTTCTCAAGTGGCTTGACGAGAACGAGCCCAAGCTCTTGAAAAAATTCGGCGGCGGTGGAGGCGGAGGCAAAGAAATGTCATCTCGCTTCACTGGGCGTGGTAAGCAGGACAAATCTTGATATAGTTGGACCGACAAGTGAGGTAGCATCATGGCAAAATGCGTGGTCGCCATTGTCGGGCGTCCTAACGTAGGAAAGTCGACATTCTTCAACCGCTGCACCGGCGCTCGGCATGCCATTGTCGACGATCAGCCAGGTGCGACCAGGGATCGGCTCTACATGGAGACCGACTGGTCCGGACATGCTTTCGTTCTCATAGATACTGGTGGCATCGTTCCTCACGGAGAGTCACTGGACGCGTCTGTCTTCGATCAAGTGCAGATGGCAATCAGCGAAGCAGATGTGATCGTTTTCATGGTTGATGGAAAAGCGGGTCCTACCGGATCTGATGAAGACGTCGCCAATTTGCTTCGCAGATCTAAAAAACCGATTATCTTAGCCGTCAACAAGATCGACACTCCGGGGGAATCGGTCCACGTACCGGAGTTCTATTCTCTAGGA